>NZ_JBFAZW010000216.1:0-6271 GCF_040682015.1 Dactylosporangium sp. NPDC051485 | reverse complement strand
AATGGCACGAATGCGCAGAAGTGGACGGCGAGCAACGGTCAGCTCGTCAACACGGGGTCCGGCAAGTGTCTCGACGCGACCGGGGTCAGCTCGGCGGACGGCACCCGGCTGCAGATCTGGACCTGCGGCGGCGGCGCCAACCAGAAGTGGACGCTGCCCGGCGGCGGCCCCACCAACCCGCCGACCAGCACCCCGCCGACCAGCAACCCGCCCGGCCCGGGCGCCATGGCGGCGGCACCGTACCTCTACGAGGGCTGGGGCAACCCGCCGAACCCGGCGACGGTCATGTCCGCGACCGGTGTCCGGTGGTTCACGATGGCGTTCATGCTCAACAACGGCAACTGCAACCCGCTCTGGGACGGTGGCCGCGCCCTGACCGGCGGGGTTGACCAGTCCACGATCAACACCATCCGGGCCAACGGCGGCGACGTCGTCATCTCGTTCGGCGGCGCGTCGGGCCCGTGGCTGGAGCACTACTGCACGAGCGCCACCGCGCTCGCCGCCGCCTACCAGAAGGTCATCTCGGCGTACAACCTCAAGGCCATCGACATCGACATCGAGGGCACCCCGTACAACAACGCGACCGACCAGCAGAAGACCGTCGACGCGTTGAAGACCATCAAGGCGAACAACCCCGGCATCGTCATCTACATCACCCTGGGCAGCGGCACCAGCGGACCGGACGCCTCGCTGATCAACCGGGCGGCCGCGGCCGGCCTCGTGATCGACGGCTGGGGCATCATGACGTTCGACTGGGGCAACTCGACCGGCAACCAGGGCCAGCTCACCACCCAGGCGGCCGACGGCCTCAAGAACCGCCTCAAGACCGCCTACGGCTGGAACGACGACACCGCGTACCGCCACGTCGGCATCTCGTCGATGAACGGCATCACCGACGAGGGCGCCCGCGTGACCGTGGCCGACTTCCAGACGATCCTGGCGTACGCGCAGCTGCACCACATCGCGCGCTTCACGTACTGGTCGCAGAACCGCGACCGGCCGTGCCCGGGCGCGTACCCGAACGATGACACCTGCAGCGGCGTGAGCCAGAACGCCTGGGACTTCACCCGGGTGGTCGCGCAGTACAAGGGATAAATGATCCGAAACGGTCGATGGCTGCTCCCGTCGCGGGGCAGCCATCACCGTTGTCAGTCCGCGGGGGCCGGCTCGGCGGGCTGTTGCGTGAAGAAGCGGATGATGTCGTCGGCCGCGGTGGGGGACAGCATCATCGCCTGGACTCTCGCGGACATTTCGGCGATCGGGTGGGTTCTGGCGAACATCGCCTCCTCGTACGCCTGGATCGCCGAGCCGGGGTCGGCGGGGTTGGTGGCGAGTGCGGCGGCGAGTTCGGCGGCGTCGAGCATGGCTTGGTTGGCGCCCTCGCCGACCGGCGCCATGAGGTGCGCGGCGTCACCGATGAGGGTGATGCCCGGCCGGTGGGTCCAGCGTGTCCCGGTGGGCATCGCCTCGATCCTGCGTGGGGTCGGCGGGCCGTCGCCGGCTTCGATGAGTGCGGTGAGGCCGGGGTCCCAGCCGGCGAAGATGTCCAGCAGGGCGCGCTTGCTGCGGTAGGTGTCCAGGTGGCGGCCGTCCGCGCGCAGGGAGATCCCGACCCGGATGCTGCCGTCGCCCTGGCGTTGCGCTGCCAGGATCTGGCTCACGCCGATGCACCAGAGGTTTCCGCGGCCGACCAGCTCGGCGAGATCCGGGTGGCGCCGGTCGGCGTCGGCGATGCTGAGCTCCACCAAGGTGGCGACGTAGGACAGTGCCACGTCCGTCAGCAGCGATCGGATGACCGAGCGCGCGCCGTCGGCGCCGATGAGGACGTCGCAGTCGGCGCGGTGGCCGCCATCGAACGTCAGCCCGAAGCCTCCGCCGGGTCGTGGCGCCGCCGCGACGAGCCGGCGCTGCCAGGCCACCGCGTCGCCGGGGAGCGAATCGAGCAGGAGATCGCGCAGCGCGCCGCGGTCGATCTCGGGGCGTCCGGCGAATGAGCCGGGTGGTGGCTCGTGGTGCAGGAGGGTGCGCCCGGCCGGGTCGAGGATGCGAAGTTCCTCGCCCTCCGGCCGTGCCTCGGACCGGAACCGGCCGGTGAGGCCCGCATCGGCCAGAGCCCGTTGCCCGGACTCCGGGTGCAGGTCGAGCGATCCGCCCTGTGAGCGCGCGGATCGGCTTGCCTCGCGTTCGTACACCACCGCGTTGATGCCGTGCCGGTGCAGGACTCGGGCCAGCGTCAGGCCGCCGAGGCCACCACCGGCGATCGCGATTCGCATCGTCATCTCCCTTACCGTACGCTGTAACTTATGGATACGCCGTACGGTAGCGCACCGCTGCCCGTCTGGGAACGGCCCGAGCCTGCGCCGAGGGCGGCGCCGGTGCCGCTGAGCCGGGCGAAGATCGCCGCCACGGCGATCCGGCTCGCCGACGCGCACGGCCTCGACGGGCTATCGGTACGCAAGATCGCCAAAGAACTCGGTGTTGCTCCGATGCGGCTCTACGACTACGTGATCAACCGATCCGAACTGCTCGATCTGATGGTCGACGCCGTGTACGCCCAGATCGCCGAGGCCGGCCAGCACGCCGGGTGGCGCGCCACGGTCCTGGCCGTCGTGCACCGGACCCGCGATGCCGCTCTTGAGCACGAGTGGTTCGCCGACCTGCTCGGCGCAAGGCCGCACTTGGGACCTCACGCGCTCGCCGTGGGTGAGTCGACCGCGGCGGCGCTCAGCCAGGCCCCCGGCGTGCGCGGCATCGACGATCTCCAGCGGGCCTTGGGTGCCCTCAACGCGTTCATCGTCGGAGCGCTCCGCAGGGAGATTACCGAGCGGCGCACCGCCCGGGTGACCGGCACCGACGTGTCCGCCTGGCAGGCCGCCCTGGGGCCCTACCTGACACGCATGCTCGAAACGGGCCGTTACCCCACCGTCGCCCGGCTCGTCATCGAAGGCGCCCACCTCAACGCCGAGGAGACCTTCCACCACAACCTGATCACCATCCTGGACGGCATCACCGGCCGTCCCGGCACGTGACCTACCGCGCTGCCGGTACCCCGTTGGCGTGCAGGTGGATGCCCTCCGTGGCGAGCGCGATCAGCCGCGCGGCAACGCCGGCGTCCTCGGTGGCCAGCGAGACCGCGTTCGCCAGGGTGAGCAGGTCGATGATGGCGACCTCCGGCCGCACCGTCCCGGCATCCTGAGCGAGTCGGAGCAGTGCGCCGCCGGCGTCGACGAGCATGACCTCGCAGCTGCTCGTGGCGGGCGTTGTCGGCGCCCGGCCCGAGGCGAGCAGCGACGCGGCGAGGCCGCGTGTGATGGCGCCGTGGACCGCGACGGCCCGCAGCCAATCGGCGAGGGCCGTGGCGGGGTCGGCGTTGCCGGCGAGCTCGTGCGCCTGTGCGCAGAGTCCTTCGACCTGGTCGTGGAAGACCGCTTCGAGGAGTGCCTGCCGGGTGGGGAAGTGCCGGTGCAGCGTGGCGGAACCCACCCCGGCGTCCCGGGCGATCTTCTCCAGTGAGGCGTCCGCGCCGGATCGGGCCACCTCGGCTTCGGCCGCCGCGACGATCGACTCGTAGTTGCGCTGCGCGTCCGCCCGTCGCGATCGCGTGTCCGCCATCAGGTCTCGCACCTCCGCAAACGTGACCCGAATCGTAGCCCGTTGACAACTGGGGTGGCACCCCAGTTAACGTGGAAGACGGAAACGGGGTGCCACCCCATTTAGGTTCGGGAGGACCGGCGATGACTGACGAGACCTTCGGCGAGCAGCGTGTGGTGCTGGTGACCGGGGCCAGCAGCGGCTTCGGCCGGCTGACGGCGCAGAGCCTGGCCCGGCGCGGCCACCGGGTCTTCGCCGGCGTGCGTGACGTGCGCGGCCGCAACGAGAAGGCGGCCGCCGAGCTCGCCGCGATCGAGGGCGTCGACCTGCGGGTCATCGAGCTCGACGTGACCGATCAGGAGTCCGCGGACCGGGCGGTCGAGGAGGTCATCGCCGCCGTCGGCCGCCTCGACGTGTTGATCAACAACGCCGGCGGGATCTTCGTCGGCCCGGCCGAGGCGTTCACCGCGGCGCAGGTGCAGGCGCAGTTCGACGTCAACGTGCTCGGCGCGGTGCGGATGAACCGGGCCGCCCTGCCGCACCTGCGCCGGCAGGGCAGGGGCGTGCTCATCCAGATCGGTTCGGCCGCGGCACGGGTGACGGTGCCGTTCAGCGGCCTCTACGCGGCGAGCAAGGCGGCCGTCGCCGCGCTGACCGAAGCCTGGCACGACGAACTGGCCCCGCACGGGGTGGAATCGGTCATCCTGGACGCGGCGTCGTACCCGACCAGCATCGGCGTCAACGCCACGATGGCGGCCGACCAGGAGCGGATGGCGATCTACGGCGACGCGTTCGGCGGCTACGTCGCCGCCCTCACCGCCCGATCGGCCGAGATCGGTGGCGAGGCCAGCGAGGTTTCCGACGCCATCGTGCAGCTGGTCGAGACCCCGGACGGCAAGCGGCCGCGGCGGACCGTGGTCGCGCCCGCCGCCCAGTACGAGGCGATCACCGCCTTCAACCGGGCGGCGGAGGCGACCGCGACCGCCTTCGCCGCCGACACCGGCATCTCGGCGTTCATGGCCGCCCGGTAGGCCGGCGGCACCCGCGGTGGGGGCCCCGGCGCTCAGGAGGGTGGGTCGGCGGAGGTGTACGCGGGCAGCGGCAGCGGCTCGTCGCGCAGGTATGCGCGCAACAGCGCGACGTACGCGTCCGGCTGACCGCTTTCGAGGCTGTGTCCGGTGTGTGGCAGGTACACCAGCGTCGCCTGCTGGAGCGTGCGCCGGTACTCGTAGGTCTCCACCCACGGCACGAAGTCGCATTCGCCGCGCATGATGAGGGCGGGCACCCGCAGCTGCCGCAACGCCGGCCGGGGGTCCGGCACGTGCGCGAAGTCCTCGACCGTCAGCTGGTTGACGTAGAACCCCTGGTGGTTGTCGTGGACCTTCGCCGCCGACGCCCCGGGACAGCCGGTGGTGTCCTTGCCGAGCACCGCGATGGTGTGCAGCAGCGCGTCGGCCTCGTCATCGCCGACGAGGGCGTGCGCCGCGTTCGGGTTGATGGCCTGCAGGATCGACTGCACGGCGACCCGCGGCGAGCTGAGCAGGTCGTCGCGGCGCTCGCGCTGGTCCGCGCTGAGCCGGGCCCAAGGGTCGCCGCCGCCTCCGTCGTCCGGGTAGGCGCCCGGCCAGATGGGCCCCGGGGAGGTGAAGACCGCCCGCGCGACGTGCTGAGGGTGCGCGGCGAGGTACTGCGCGGCGAGTGAGCCGCCCCACGACTGACCGATGAGTATGATCTTGTCGGCGCCGATCGTCACGCGGATCGCCTCGAGGTCGGCGACCTGCCGGGCAACGGTGTACCCGGTCACGTCGCCGAGCCGGGTGGAGCGGCCGGCGCCGAGCTGGTCGTAGGCGTACACCTCGAATCCGTCGGCCGCGAGCGTCGTGCCGGCCCTGGGCATTCCGTCGCCGGGGGTGCCGGGGCCGCCGTGCAGGAAGATCACCGGCGCGGGCCGGGGCGTGCCCGTGGCGGCGGCGTGGGCGTACGCGATGCGAGACCCCGTCGGCAGGTCCCAGAACCGCACGCCGGCGGGCGGGGCCGGGGCAGCCGGGTGCGGGCCGGGCCGAAACACGGTCACCGCGGCGAGCCCGCCGACCACGACGGCCACGCCGGCCGCGAACGTTGTCGCCGCACGTCGCCGGCGCCGGACGGCGAGGAGCGCGAACGCCGGCCAGGCCAGCAGGTAGGCGACGGCGGACAGCGCGACAAGCCCGGCTGCGCACAGCAGCGGGATCCAGGCGGTAGCGGCGGCGGTGGCGAAAAAGCCGGCGGCGCCCGCGGCCACGGCGCAGACGACAGCCACGGGCAGCAGCACGCCGCCGGCGCAACGGCGCAGCAAGGTACGAACCATGAGGATCATGTTGGGCGGCCGAACGGGCGGTCTCGTCGTGCCCGCGGATGGGATGCCCGGGGCCGGTACCCCGTCGCTCGGCGGGGGGCCGCCCCGCCACAGGCCTGCCCGTACGCTCGTGGCATGGGTCAGTGGGGGCCGGCATGGCGCGACCTGCGGGTGCCGGCGGCGGTCGTGCTGCTGCAGGTGCTGTGGTGGCCGCTGCGGCCATGGTGGTTCGGCGCCGGGCCGGACGCGCGCCCGCTCGCCAGCTGCAACTACGACTGCCCGTACTGCCCGTTCGCCAAGCGCCGCGACCCGCCCGAGCGGCTACGTGCGGACCGGGCGGCGCTG
>NZ_JBFAZW010000215.1:0-6365 GCF_040682015.1 Dactylosporangium sp. NPDC051485 | reverse complement strand
GGGCGGCGACGGCGGCGAGGGCGGCCGTGCCGATGGCATGGGCGACGGTACGGCGGGATCCCAGCGCCACCGCGGCCCGCTCGTCGGCGGCCCGCTCGACGAGGTAGTCGACGTGCCGGCCGGCCCACCACAGCGCGGGGTGCGCGGCCACGGCCAGCTCGGCGATGCGCACCAGCCGGTGGTGGCCCTCCGCCAGGTGGGCCCGCTCGTGGGCCAGCAGCGCCTCGAACTGCCGTTCGGTGAGCAGCTCCCGCATGCCCTCGGTGACCACGACGTGCCCGGGCCGTCCCGGCACCGCGAACGCGCCGGGCGTCGGGTCGGCCACCACGACCAGCGGGCCGGCCCCGGCGAGGGGCAGCAGCGCCAGCACCCGGCGTTGGACCTGCCAGCGGTACGCCACGGAGCCCACCACGGCGGCCAGCAGCGCCGCGCTGAGCCAGGGCACCCACGGCTCGGCCGCGGTGTCGCGCACCACCACGGCGCTGGACCACCCGAATGCCCGCCCGGCCGCGGGCACCTGGGCGGCCGCCTTCGCGGTGAACAGCGCCAGGTTGGCCGTGCTGGCCGCCGCGGCGACGAGGGCGGACCAGGCCACAGCCCGGGCGGCGGCGGACGGCGCGAGCCGGTCGGCCAGCAGTCGCACCGCGACGACGAGCAGCGGCGGGACGAGCAGGACGGAGCAGACGAAGTGGTCGAACACGGCTCACCACCTCCCGGGGCGCGATCGGTACAGTCTGGCGGTGAGCCCCGCACCCGTCACCGGCGACGACGACGGGACCGGCCGTGCGCGGCGGCGGCCCGGCCAGCTCGAGGCCGAGATCCTGACCATACTCGGGGCGGCCGCCGGGCCGCTGACCCCCGGCGAGGTGCGGGACCGGCTGGATCCGCAGGGCCGCCTGTCGTACAGCGCCGTGGTGACCACGCTGACCCGGCTGCACGAGCGCGGCGCGGTGCGGCGCGAGCGGGACGGGCGGGCGTTTCGCTACGGGGCGCTGAGCGACCCCGCCGGGCTGGTCGCCGACCGGATCAGCCGCCTGCTCGCCGCGCAGGCCGACCGGGCCTCGGTGCTGCGCCGTTTCGTGAGCAGCCTCACCGAGCAGGACGAGCGGCTGGTGCGCGAGCTGCTGCGGGAGCATCCCGAGCGCGATTGACGGCCGCCTCTGCTAACTTCCACACGGCTGTAGAAGTTGCGGAGGGCCGATGGCGGTGGTGCTGGACGACGTCGTCCTGGTGCTGCTGGCCGGCGGCCCGAGCAGCGCGTTCGAGCTGTGGCAGCGCCACGGCGACATCTTCGACGAGACCCGCCGGGTGGATCTGAGCCGGGTCATGATCAGCGTGAACCGGCTGGAGCGGGCCCGGCTGCTGCGCGTCGAGGTGCCGGCAACCGCCCGGCTGGGCAGCGGCAGCCGGCTGGGCTGCTGGCTCACCGCGGCCGGGCGCAGCCGCCAGGCCGCGTGGCTGTGCGCGGTCGGCCCGGACACCGACATCGACGACGTGTACGTGCGCGGCCTGCTCGCCGTCGAGGCGGCCGACGCGGCCACGTTCGAGGGCTTCCTCGCCGCCGGCCTCGCCGCGACCCGGCAGCGGATGCGCCGGCTCGCCGCGGCCGAGGACACCCGGCCGGCACACCGGGCCCGGACCTCCTACGACCAGGAGGTCACCCGGGCCCTGGCGCTGTGGCTCAACCAGCTGCCGGAGCAGCGCGCGGCGTGAAGCTCATCGACGTCGCTGTCAGTGCAGCGCCCGCACCAGCTCGGCCTTCGTCATCTTCGAGCGGCCCTTGAGGTTGCGGCGCTTGGCCTCGGCGTACAGCTGCTCCTTGGAACGATCGGACTGCTGCTGCTTGGCGCGAGCGGACGACGAGCGGCCGCCGGACGAGCCGCGGGAACCGCTGCGGGCCTCCCCCGACTCGGCGCGCTGCTTGTTGACGGTGCGCGCGGCGATCTCCTCGGCCCGGCCCGACGAGCGGCCACGCTCCTGCTCGCCTTCCTTGATGTGCTCGTACTGCCGTTCCCGCTTGTTGCTCCACGACTGCCGTGGCATGGCCTCCTCCTTCGCGTGCGTAGCTCTTTCCGCCATACCCACCCGGTGCCGGTTCAGTCCGCCGCCGTTTGAACGCGTCGACGGCGGGAAGCGCCGGCCCGACGGCGGCGTCCCCGTTGCAACGCGTCAACGGCGGGGAAGCGCCGGCCCGATGGCGGCGTCCTCGTTGCAACGCGGCGGGCGCGGGTAGGCGCAGCGCATGGCCAAGCCGCGTATCGTCATCGCCGGGGCCGGGTTCGCCGGCTACCAGGCCGCCCGTCAGCTGCTGCGCCGCTCCCGCGGGGCAGCCGAGGTGGTGCTGGTCAACCCCACGGACTACTTCCTGTACCTGCCGCTGCTGCCCGAGGTGGCCGGCGGCACGCTGAACCCGTGGCACGCGTGCGTGCCGCTGCAGGACACCCTGCCCGGCGTGCGACTCGTGCTCGGCGAGGTCGACGGGCTGGACCCGGCGGCACGGGCCGTGACGTACACCGGCGCGGAGGGCGAGCGGGGCACCCTCGGCTACGAGCGCCTGGTGCTCGCCGCGGGCAGCGTCACCAAGCTGCTGCCGATCCCGGGCATCGCCGACCACGCGCACGGCTTCCGCGGGATCGCGGAGGCGCTGTACCTCCACGACCACCTCATCAGCCAGATCGAGCTGGCCGACGCGGACGACGACCCGGCGCAGCGCGCGGCCCGGATGACGTTCGTCGTCGTCGGGGCCGGCTACACCGGCACGGAGGTGGCCGCGCAGGGGCAGCTGCTCACCGCCGCCGTGGCCGCCCGCCATCCGCGCCTGCGGGACACGCCGCCCCGCTGGCTGCTGCTGGACACCGCGGACCAGGTCCTGCCGGGGATGCGCCCGCGCATGGCCGAGGGCGCCGCAACGGTCCTTCGCTCCCGCGGCATCACCGTCGGCCTCGGCACGTCCATCCGCGAGGCGACCGCCGAGGGCGTGCGGCTGACCGACGGCCGGTTCGTGCCCTCCCGCACCCTGGTGTGGTGCGTCGGCGTGCGCCCGGATCCGCTGGTGGAGCAGGCCGGCCTGCCTACCCGCGACGGCCGGGTCGAGGTGGACACGCACCTGAACGTCCCCGGCCACCCGCAGATCTACGCCTGCGGCGACGGCGCGGCCGTGCCCGACCTGTACCACCCGGGCACCGACACGCCGATGACGGCCCAGCACGCGGTACGCCAGGGAAGGCTCGTCGCCCACAACATCGCGGCCTCCTACGGAATCGGCACCCGCCGCCCCTACCGGCACCGCAACCTCGGCTTCGTCGTCGACCTTGGCGCCCGCGACGCCGTGGCCGACCCGCTGCGCGTGCCGATGCGCGGGCTGCTCGCCAAGGCGGTCACCCGCGGCTACCACCTCAGCGCCTTGCCGGCCAACCGGTTGCGCACGGCGGCCGACTGGTTGCTGAGCGCCGCCTCACCCCGCCCGGGCGTCCAGCTGGGCCTGGTCCCCGGCCGGCTGGTCCCGCTCGAGACCAGCAACGTCGCGGCGGGCGTCCGGTAGCCGCGCGGGGCTGCGCGGCGCACCGATCGGACCGCGGCTAGGAACCCGAGGCGTGGCGCATAGGGTGGCCTCGTGTCGGGCGGAACTGCGTCTGCGCGGCCGTTGGGTGGCGGCCGGCTGACCGCCGGAATCGTACGGATCGGCGAGACAGTACGGCGGCCGGTGTCGTCGGCTTCGGCGTTCACCGCGACGGTGCTGTCACACCTGGCTCGCGCCGGATTTGACGGGGCACCGAGGTACCTGGGCCGAGATGATCTCGGCCGGGACGTTTTGACATTCCTGCCCGGTGACGTGCCGGCCAAGTGGCGTGCTTTCACCGACGAGCAGGTCATGCAGGCGGGAATGTTGTTGCGTCGCCTCCACGATGCGAGCCGAGGTCTTGCCGAACGTGTCGGCGGCGGGCCAGTGGTATGCCATCACGACCCCGGCCCGAACAACACCGTGTTTCGCGGCGGCAGGCCGGTCGCCTTCATCGACTTCGATTTCGCCGCGATCGGTGATCCGCTCGAGGACCTGGGTTACATGGCTTGGTCGTGGTGCATCTCGTCGAAGGCAACGCGGGGTGACGTGGCCGGTCAAGCGCGTCAGGTGCGCCTGCTGGCTGACGCCTACGGGCTTTCCGCCGATCAGCGTGGCCGGCTACCAGCAGCGGTGGTGGAGCGGTTAGCACGCAACGAACGTTTCTGGCAGGAGCGGGTCGTCCGCGACTCGGCTGGCCCTACCGGTCCTACTGCGACCGAGGTGTTGGCATGGACCCGGCAGGAGAAGGCCTTCGTGATGCGCAACCGTGGCCTGTTCGCAGCCAGCCTGGCATAGCAGGAGGCTACCCGATGTGCAGGTACACCAGCTGCCAGTTGCCGGCGATGACCTTGAGCAGCAGGGAAACGTGCGCGGCGCCGGCCCGGGCCGAGCACAGCGCCTCCCAGCGGCCGGTGCCGACCAGCCACTCGGCGTCGGCCAGCGCGGCGCGCTCCCCGTCCGTCAGGCCCGCGACGACCGCGTCGCGGCCCCGCGACGCCGCGCCGTGGCGCCACAGGGTCGCGTCGGCGGCGACGAGCTCCGGCAGGCGCGGGGCCGGGCCGGTGCGCAGCGCGTCGAGGAACGTGCCCAGCTCGTGCGCGGTCTCCTCGGTGGCGTCGATGGTCACCGGCTCGCCCTTGGCGATCGGGCGCCGGGCGACGTCGCAGCCGCGCTCGAAGTCCTGGTAGCAGGACGGGTCGGCGGCGTGGTTCACGAAGCGGGCCGGGGGCGGGTAGAGGTACCGCCGTCCACCGTAGCTGTGCACGAAGAGGTCCTCGCCGGGCGGCAGCGCGCGATATTCATCCTCGTCGAGGGGGTGCAGCCGGTAGGCGACGACCACCTCCCCCGCCGCGAAGTCCCGCGCCGCGTAGACGCCGCGGCCCGCAAGGGTCCCTTCGCCGATGGTCACCTCGTCCACCCGACCACGGTAGTTCGATCCGACCGGTACCGCTGTGCGTCCTGACGGGTGGATCGCAGCAGTGAACCCCATGTATACGATGTCGCCGTGACCTACCCCGGGGGACAGCCAGATCCACAGCAGCCGCACGGCGGCCAGCCGTACCAGCCGCAGCCCTACGAGCAGCCCTATCAGCAGTCGTACGAGCAGCCGCCCGTCTCCGGGGTGCCCTCCTACGGACCGCCGGTGTCGGGTCAGCCGTACGGGCAGCCGGTGTCGGGTCAGCCGTACTCGGCGCAGCCCTACGGGCCGCCCGGCGGCAGCACCCAGCGGGGCGGCAAGTGGGCCCTGCTCGGCCTCGGCTCGTTCCTGGCGCTCGTCCTGGTCATCGTCGGCGCGTACTTCACCTACCAGCGGGTCTTCGTGCACACCCCGAGCGAGGTCGTGCAGGCCTACCTCGATGAGGCCACGAAGGAGAACCCGGACGCGCACGAGATGGAGAAGTACCTCTGCAAGGACGAGGCCAGCAAGCTCGAGAAGGAGCTGGCCACCAGCAAGGACTCCTCCGGCAGGAGCGGGCGCAGCTCGGTCCTGGAATGGCACGTGACCGGCGAGTCCGTCAACGGCAGCACCGCGACGGTCTTCACCCAGTTCACCGTCAAGGACAGCAACAGCCGCACCGCGAACCACACCCTGAACCTGACCCTCGTCAAGGAGAGCCGGGAATGGAAGATCTGCGGCTTCGAGGTCTGACGACGGTCGTTCGCTGACGGCAGGCGGGGGTGAAGTCGCTCGTTGAGGCGGCCGTGCCGGCGCGGCTCGGTTCGGCGTACCGGTGGTTGCTGGCCTCGTCCTGGACGAGCAACCTCGGCGACGGGATCGCGCTGGCGGCCGGGCCGTTGCTCGTGGCCTCCCTGACCGGCAACGCGTTCCTGGTGTCGCTCGCCGCGCTGCTGCGCTGGGCGCCGCCGTTGCTGTTCGGGTTGTACGCCGGGGTGCTGTCCGACCGCCTCGACCGGCGCAGGATCGTCATGGTCGCGGACGGGCTGCGCGGCGTGGTGCTCGGCGTGCTGGTCCTGCTGATGCTCACCGACCGGCTGTCGGTGGCGGTCGCGCTCGTGGCGCTGGGGCTGCTGACGACGGGCGAGGTGTTCGCCGACAACGCCGGGCAGACGCTGGCGCCGATGCTGGTGCACCGCGACGACCTCGTGGTCGCCAACGCCCGGCTCCAGGCCGGCTACATCACGCTCAACCAGCTCGTCGGGCCCTCGCTCGGCGCGCTGCTGTTCGCGGCCGGGCGGACCTGGCCGTTCGCCGCCGTAGAAGTCGCCGAGCTGCGGCACGACCCGTTCCCCGTCGACCGTGCACTCGTCGACCCTGCCCGGGTAGAACGCCAGCCGCCCGCGG
>NZ_JBFAZW010000214.1:0-6372 GCF_040682015.1 Dactylosporangium sp. NPDC051485 | reverse complement strand
GCTGTCAGTAGCCGATCGCGGTGGCCGCGACCGAGCGGAGTTCGGCGGCGGCTGGCGCGGGCACGTACAGGTCGGCGAGGTTGCGGGGCGACTCGCGGAACAGGATGCCGTACAGCGTGACCGCGTCCAGGTAGATCGCCGCGTCGCTGGGGTGCTTGCCGTCGGGGGCGATGAGGTACGACGCGCCCCTGCCGGCGATGACGGTCTCGAACTCGTCGCCGATCGGGGCGAGCAGGTTCGGGGTGGGGAGGGCGGCCGACAGGGCCGCGTAGTTGGCGTCGATGGCGCGCTTCGCGGCGGCGCGGGACGGGAACGGGGCCGGGTCGGCCAGCGCCCAGTTCTTGAACAGCACCACCCGGCCGCCCGGCTTGAGCGCGCGCCCAAGGCTGGGGGCGTACACGTTGAGCAGCGTGTCCCTCGCCGCCGCCGGGTTCGTGGCGACCAGTGTGCTGTACTCCTGCAGCACGATGAAGTCGTACCGCTTCTCGCCCCCGAGTGCCGTCGTGACCAGCCCGTCGTTCCAGGTCTGGCGCAGCGTGTAGCCGGAGTGGATGACCTCGGTGACGTTGAGCGTGCGCCCCGCGGCAGTGGCAAGGTGTCGCACCAGGTTGGGGGTGTCCTCGCCGGAGCCCTGGTTGATGGTGCCGAGCAGGCTGTTGCCGACGAACAGCACGTCGAGCGCCGGCGCGGCGCCGGCCGTGGCCGTGACCGCGGAGCGCACCGCCGGAGCGCCCGCGGACATCCCGGGGCCGGCCCAGGGCAACAGCCCGGCGGCGAGCACGGCGCCGATGATTCGGTGACGGTACGACATGAAGCGGTGACTCCCGGGCAGGCCAACGGCTCGTGCTGGCCAAGGGTTGTCACCCCGGCGGCCCCTGTCAACGTACGAATGGCGGCCACGGTGGCACGTTTCGGGGATCAATCGTGCCCGCCGCGCCCGTACCGTTCTTACCAACGACGACGACACCCCTGGGAGACACCACATGAGCGACATGGACACCGGCTTCGACGGCGGCCACGGCGACGTGGACTACGGTCACTTCTCGACGGGCCAGGAGCACGGCGCGCTGGACCAGCTGCACCAGGCCAACGGGTCGGAGGCCGACTACCACAACCAGTTCGGCGTGTACGAGGCCGACCACCACGCGAACGAGTCGACCGCCTTCCAGCACGGCACGCACGTCGCGTTCGACCAGGGTCCGGCGGTGCACTACGAGGCCGACGAGTACACCAACTACAGCCACGACGCCAGCGTCGACGACCACGTGTTCGCCGCCGAGGGCAGCGAGGACGCCCACCAGGCCCAGTTCGGCGAGCTCGACGCCCTCTCGCAGCGTTTCGACAACTCGTTCGCGCAGGGCACCGAGTTCCACGGCGGCAGCGGCGCCGGCGGCTTCGGCGTGGCCTCCCACTAAGCGTCTTGCAACAACAAGCGGCCGGGCAGATGCCCGGCCGTTTTGCTGTTCGGCGGCCGACGGTGGGTCATGCCCCAAGCGTCAGCGGCTGTAGAACTCCACGATCAGCTGCTCGTCGCACAGGACCGGGATCTCCTGGCGCAGGGGGAGGCGGATCAGCCGGGTGCGCAGGCCGGGCAGGTCGGTGTCGAGGTAGGGAGCCGTGCGCTCGCCGGCGTGGGCGCCCGCCGCGGCGATCTGGAAGGGCGTCTTGGGGCGGCTGCGCTCGGCGATCTCGATGACGTCGCCGGGGCGGAGGCGGGCCGACGGGCGGTCGACGCGCTTGCCGTTGACGTTGACGTGCTGGTGGGTGACGACCTGCCGGGCCTGGTAGATGGTGCGCGCGAACCCCGCCCGCAGGACCAGGGCGTCCAGGCGCGTCTCCAGGTCGGCGATGAGCTCCTCGCCGGTCTTGCCGGGGCGGCGCACCGCCCGGTCGAAGGCCGCCCGCAGCTGGCTCTCGCGGATGTTGTACTGCGCCTTGAGCCGCTGCTTCTCCAGCAGGCGGACCTTGTAGTCGCTCACCTTCGGGCGGGCGCGGCCGTGCTGGCCCGGCGGGAAGGGGCGGCGCTCGAAGTACTTGACGTCCTTCGGGGTCAGCGGGATGCCCAGCGCGCGGGAGCGGCGGACCTTGGGGCGTGACTGGTTCACGAGACTCCTTTCTACTAAGGTAAGCCTAACCTTAGGAGGTCGGATGTCAAAGCTCCCCACCCCGGCCGAGCGGCTGCGCTCGTTGCTGGCCGCGGCCGGCTCGCTCACCCTGCACGTGCCCGGGCGCCGGTGCGACCTGGTCGGCGCCCACCGGGTCGAGGCCGGTCGCATCCTTCTCCAGGCCCCGGATTCGGTACTTCTCGAGCCAGACTGCGCCGCCGTGCTGGAGCTCACCGACGTCGTGCCGACCCCGGTCCGCTCGCGGGTGCGCGCCCGCGCGACGTTCGGCGGCTGGCTCACCGCGGTCGGCGGCGCGCCTGGTCCGGGTCGATCGGGGCGTGGCCTCATCGAGCCGGACGGGATGGAGTTGGCGCTCGAGCTCGTCGAGGCGACGCTGCAGGACCCGGCGTACGGGCGGGACCGCGAGATCTCCGTGGACCCCGACGCCTTCGCCGCCGCGGTCCCCGACCCGCTGGCCGAGGCCGAGGCCGACCTGCTGTGCCACCTCGTCGCGGAGCACCCGGACGCGGTCGAGCGGCTGTCGCGGCTCATCCCGCCGCACCACCTGCACGGCGTGCGCCGCATCCTGCCCGTCCGGCTCGACCGCTACGGCGTGGTCCTGCGGCTGGAGTTCGCCGGGCGGGCTCGGGACGTACGACTGCCGTTCCTGGCTCCTCTGCACCGTGCGGAGGAGGCCGGCGACAAGATGCAGGAGCTGTATGCCAGGGCCCGGTGCTGCCACGGCGGGCACTGACAAAAGGGAAAGGCCGCCGCCCGACTGACCCATCGGGCGGCGGCCCTGACTACCGGCGGGATCTAGCAGGCGCCGTTGTCCGTCCAGACGCCCTGCGAGTTGTTGCCCGGGATGTCGCCCTGGGTCCACCACTTGGCGGTCCACTTGTGGCCGCCGTAGGAAACCGTCGCCCCGCCGTTGTAGGCGGTCGAGGAGGACCAGGCCGGCGGGCAGGTCGGCGGCTGGGTGGTGCCGGTGCCGCCGCAGGTGCCCTGGTCGACCCAGACGCCGGCCGAGCCGGGGGTTTCGCCCTGGGTCCACCACTGGGCCTTCCAGGTGTGGCCGTTGTACGACACCAGCGCGCCGCCCGTGTAGGCCGTCGACGAGGACCACGGCGGGGCGCTGCAGGCGCCGGTCGACGGGGTCGGCGAACTCGAGGTCGGCGGGATGCTGGTGGGCGGGGTGGCGCCGGCGAAGCGGGCCGTGTACTTCGTGAACTCCCACGCGGTCTGCGGCACGCTGCTGCAGGTGCCCGACGTGGTGCTCTGGTTCGGGTCGGCGCACTGGCGGTCGCGGTTGACCGACCAGTACGTGTACCGGGCCAGCTGGTGGCCGGTCGCGTAGTCGAGCACGGTCTGGAAGTCGGCCTGGCGGAAGTACTCGCCGGCGTCGCTGCGGCCGTTCATCATCGACACGCCCTCGTGGGCGTACGCGGTGGCGCTGTCCCAGCCGAACGTGTTCATGAGGATGCCGTGGAAGGCCTCCAGCGCGCTGGTCTGCGCCGACGCGCCGTTGAATCCGCCGTCGAACGGCATGATCGAGAAGTTGTTCGGGGTGAAGCCGAGGCTCTTGGCGTCGTTGAGCATCTGCTGGCCGAACCAGCCGGTCCCGGCCGCGGTGCCGGCCGTGGTCACCGAGACGTACAGCCCGGGGTTGTTCTGCTGCAGGATCTGCGCGGCGCCGAGCTCGTTGTGCACGGCCGCGGCGTTCTCGTACTCCGGCTCCTCGAGGTCGAAGTCGATCGCCTTGAGCCCGTACTTGGTGACGACCTGCTGATAGGCGGCGGCGGTGGCGGCCGGCGTGCCACAGGTCTGGCCGAGCTTGGTGCCGCCGTAGCCGCCGATCGACACGCTCACGTCGCCACCGTTGGCGCGGATGCGCGAGATCAGGTTGGCCGCGTCGGTGTCGGCGGAGACGGCCCGGGTGCCGTCCCAGGTCGGGGTGCACCCGCCCCCGTTGGGGGCCAGGATGAACGCGAGCTGGAAGGCCTTCTGGCCGGTCGCGTTCATGACCTCGATGGCGTCCGGCGGGCTGTTGTCGAACGGCATCAGGTACGGCGCCGAGGCGTACCAGTTGCTGGTGAGTGCGGCGCTGGCGGACTGAGCGTTGATCACGCCGAGAGTCGTCGCGCCCAGGGTGGCGGCGGCGGTCAGCGCGAGGGGGATCAGGGTTTTGCGTTGCATGGACCCCTCCATGAACACGTGCGGACGTGACGCTAACTGTTAACAAAGTTAAGCGTTGCGGGAAAAGTACATCTTCGTCGATGTATCCGCAAGTGTTCTTAAGGCGCCGTTCAGTCAGTGGCCACGGTGACGGGCCTTCGCTTTGGCCCGGCGCTCCTCGGCCTCGGCCGCGCGCCGCTCCCGGCCGGCCCGCCGCCCCTCGTCCCTGCGCTGCCGCAGGTCGTCCGGCAGCGCGGCCGCGGCGTCGTCGCTCGGCGCGGCCGGCGTGGGCTTGTCCCGGGATGTGCGCGGGGCACCGGCCGGCAGTGGCGCGGCCCGGTCGGCCCGGGAGCCTTACGCCCTTCCGCGGGCCAGCGCATCGACGCGGCGCAGCGCGTCCGGGAGCCGGAACTCGCCGCGCATCCGGCGCACGTAGTCGGCCGCGGTGGCCACGGGCAGCCCGGCGGCGGTGACGTAGAGGGGCTTGTCCGACCCGCCGCGGCGGATCTCGGCGGCGTGGGTCGCGGTCCGGAAGGCGGTCTTGGCCACGCCGATCACGGGCAGGCCGAAGTCGGCGTGCGCCCGCGCGCCGAGGCCGGGGCGGCCGTCGGGGTCGAGGTCGACGTACCCGTCGACGACGAGCAATTCGACCGGCTCCACGCCGGCCAGCACGGCCCGGATCGCCGGGAGTTCGCGCTTGTAGAAGCTTCCCGGCTCGTACGGCGCCACCTCCGCCAGCCGGCACACGTGCTCCTGCACGATCTCGTCGAAGGTCGGCGCCGCGCCGACGACGAGGGCCGCCCGCGCGCCGCCGGTGTCGAAATACTGCACGTCGACGGCCCCGGTGCGAGTCATCCGACGAAGATAGCCGCTGGCCCGGGCCTCGGCGTGGCTCAGGGCAGTGCGGGGCGGCGCGGGGGCGGCGTGGGGCTCGGGCCAACCGGGTCGCCTGCTTCTTGTCCTCGGCGAGCGCCTCGGCGCGCTCCCGGGCGGCGCGGGGCTCAGGCCACCCGGGTTGCCTGCTTCTTGTCCTCGGCCACCGTCTCGGCCAGCGCGCTGAGGTCGAGCCCGAGCACCCGGGCCAGCGCGGCAACGGTGAAGAACGCGGGCGTGGCGATCGCCCCGCGCTCGATCTTGCGCAGCGTGTCGAGCGAGATCCCGGCCTCGAACGCCACGGCGGCCGCGCTGCGCCCCCCGCGCGCCTGCTGCAACACGCGCCCCAGCACCAGCCCTCGGTGCCGCTCGTCATCGGTCAGCGGGTTCCGAACCATGTGGACGATGATAATCCTGGTATTAGAATATCCGCATGGTGGTGTTGAAGAGCGCGTCAGAACTGGCAACCATGCGCGAGGCCGGCCGCGTCGTCGCGCAGACCCTGAAGGCCGTGAGCGAGGCCGCGGCCCCGGGCGTGACCCTGCTGGAGCTGGACGACCTGGCCCGCCAGATGCTCACCGAGAAGGGCGCGAAGAGCTCCTTCCTGCACTACCACCCGGCCTTCGCCCCCATCCCGTACCCCGCGGTCCTGTGCCTCTCGGTCAACGACGCCATCGTCCACGGTATCCCGGACGCCCGCCCCCTCGCCGAGGGCGATCTGCTGTCCATCGACTTCGGCGCCCACGTGGAGGGCTACCACGGCGACTCCGCCGTCACCGTGGGCATCGGCACCATCGACGACGGTGCCCAGCGCCTCTCGGACACCTGCCGGGCCGGGCTGGACGCCGGCATCGCCGCCGCCCAGCCCGGCGCCCGCCTGGGCGACATCTCCCACGCGGTCCAGGCGGTGTGCCGGGCCGCCGGCTACGGCATGCCGGCGGGCTACGGCGGCCACGGCGTGGGCACCGCGATGCACGAGGACCCGCACGTGCCGAACGAGGGCAAAGCGGGCCGCGGCCTCACCCTGCGCCCCGGCCTGGTCCTGGCCATCGAGCCGATGGTGGTGGAGAGCGGCTCCGACCGCCACCGCCTCCTGCTCGACGGCTGGACGGTGTCCACGGTGGACGGCTCCCGCGCCGCGCACTGGGAACACACGGTGGCCATCACCGAATCCGGCCCGGAGATCCTGACCGCGCTCTGATCGCCGCCCCGGACAAGT
>NZ_JBFAZW010000213.1:0-6418 GCF_040682015.1 Dactylosporangium sp. NPDC051485 | reverse complement strand
GCCGCCGCCGGCGCGGCCCTGCTCCTCGTGCCGGTCGCGCTGGCCACCCTCGACCGCTACGCCGGCTGGCTGCCGCACCTGCCGCCCCTGTAACCGGGCACCGCCGGGCCGGGCGCCTAGCGCTCCCGGGCGTCGAGTTCGGCGAGGAGGCGCTTCGGGGCCACGGCGCGGTAGGCGTCCTCGCACAGTTCGGCGATCTCGGTCCAGTCGGGGTCGCCGTCGAGGCGGATGCCGATCCAGCCGCGGTGGCCGACGTACGGCGGGCGGAAGATCAGGGCGGGGCGGGCGGCGAGGAGCTCCTCCTGGGCCCCGGGGGCGGCGGCGCACCACAGGTGGGGGAAATCGTCGGCGTGGTGGCCGTGCTCCCAGAGCTGGGCGAAGGTGGACCTGCCGCCCACGAACCAGGCCGGGGCGCCGTGGCTCGGGCGCTCGGTGACGGCGGGAAACGCCAGGCAGACGGCGCGTGTCCGGGCGAGCGGGCCGGCCGGGTCGGCGGGCATGGCGGCTCCAAGGTCGAGTACCCCGGCCCGGTCCGCGAGCGGCGGCGCCGAGGTCCGGGTCAGGGCGGCGGCAGGTGCGTGATGTCGAGCACGGTGTGCAGGCCGGTGAGGGCGAAGATGCGGCTGAGGTTGTGGTCCGGGTTGCGGACGGTGAACCTCCGGCCACCGTGGAGGGCCGACTTGTGGGCGCGGATCAGGGCGGCAAGGCCCGAGGAGTCGCTGAAGCCGATGCCCGCCAGGTCGGCGGTCACGCCCTGGGCTCCGGCGTCGAAGGCCCGCTGGACGGCGACGACGAGGCCATTCGCGGAACTGTAGTCGAGGGCGCCGATCGCGATCAGCAGCACACCGCCGGCGGGATCGTCGGATGCCGTGATCCTCAGGCCCGCTCGGCTCGGTGGTGGTGGTTCGGGTCGGTTGACCTCGGCCATGTGCTGTTCCCCGTTGATCGGCGGTGAAGCGCCAGCGTAACCCGGCCGTATCCGTCCCGCACGGTCAGCGCGGGTCCGGGGCCGCCGTACGGCGTGGTCCGGCCCCGCTGGGAACCGGCAGAGGCTACGATCGTCGCCACGGCCGCGGCGGCGGGCCGCGGGACGTGGAGGTTGCGGGCTGTGGAGTTGTCGGTGCGGTCCGAGGCGGCCGCGGCGGTCGTGACCGTGACCGGCGAGCTGGACGCCGCGACCACGCCGCAGCTGCGGCAGTTTCTGCACACGGTCCTCGACGAGCACGACACGCCGCTGGTGGTGGACCTGACGGCGGTGCAGTTCATCGACTCGACCGGGCTCGGGGTGCTGGTCAGCGTCTTCAAGCGGCTCGCCGGGCGGGGGCAGGCGCTCACCCTGGTCAGCCCGCACGAGCGGCTGCTGCGCATCTTCCGGCTGACCGCGCTCGACCGGGTGTTCACCATCGTGCCGGCCCTGCCCGAGCCGGCCTGACCGCAACGCGGTCAACGGCACGTTCTTCAGCAGGGCCAGCGGATGGCCACCGGGCAGTGCCCGCCGGCGAGATCAGCCGCAGAGCCTGATGATCTCTTCGGCGGCCGTCTTGTTGGCTTGGTGCCATTCGGGGTGACTGTCGTAGAGGTCGATGGCCTCGGTGGCGGTGGCAATCGCCTCTTCATAGCGACCGACCAGGCGCCGGGTGTGGGCGAGGATCACCAGCGCGGTGGCGAAGTGGGTCCCGTGCGCGGTGGGGTCGGCGGCCGCGAGAGGCCGCCAAGCGGCAACGGCCTCGGTCGCGCTCGCGACGGCCTCGGGGAGGCGGTGGGCCAGGCTCTGCGCGTGGGCAAGCGTGGTCAGCCCGTTGGCAAGGGCAGCTCGGTGGGCGACCGAGCCCACGGCGGCAAGGTCGCGCCAGGCGGTGGCGGCCTCGGTGGCGCTGATCACCGCCTCGCCGTAGCGGCCGGCGGCGGTCTGTGCATCGGCCAGGGCAGTGAGCGCGTTGGCGAGATGGGACCGGTGCGCCACGGGGTCGGCGGCGGCGATAGGCCGCCATATGCTGACCGCCTCGTTGGCGTTGGCGACCGCTTCGCTGTGCATGCCGGCCAGGCGCATTGCGTCAGCGACTGTGGTCAGGGCATTGGCGAGGGACGACCGGTGCGAGGCCGGGTTTGTGAAGGCGAGATCGCGGTGAATGGATGCGGCCTCGCCGGCACTGGAGATCGCCTCGGCGAAGCGGTCGGCCAGGCGCGCAGCTTCGGCCAGGGTGATCAGCGCCTCCGCGAGGCGGGCCCGATGCACGCTGGAGTCGGTGGTAGCCGGGTCTCGGCGAAGGGCGACGGCTTCGGCGGCGGTGGTGATCGCCTCGTCGATCCGGCCGGCCTGGCGATACGCCCCGGCCAGCGAGTTCAGGGCGTTGGCGAGGTGCTGCCGATGGACGGCGGGATCGGCCTCGGCAAGGGTTCGCCAGGCGGCGACCGCCTCGACGGCAATGGTGACGGATTCGGTGAAGTGGCCGGCATGGCGACGCGCCTCGGACAGCGCGATCAACGCACCGGCAAGGTTCGGCCGGTGGGTATCGGGGCTCGCCTCGGCGAGGTTGCGCCAAGTGGCCACCGCTGCGAAGGCGTTGGTGATCGCCTCGTCGCTGCGACCGGCGCGGCTGTGCAGATCCGCGAGCAAGGTCAGGGCGGTCGCACGGTCGGCTTCGGTGGGTGCGGTGCGGGCGCACGCCCGAGCAGTGGCGATCTGGGTGTGGGTGAGCACGTTGAGCTCCTGCGGCAGCAGGTCCCACAGGCCTTGCGCGGTGCTCCAGCCGGGGGCGTGCCGGTCGACGGCGGTGGCGATGGCGCGGTCCAGGTGGTGGTGGCCGCGCCGGGCGGTGCGGATGGCGAGCGGGATCAGGCGCTCAGGGTCGGCGTCGAGGAGGGTGGTCGTGGCCGCGGCCGCCGTGGTGGCGTGGGTGGCGGCGCGGCCGAGGAACGCGAGGACCCGGGTGGCGTGCTCGTCGGTGGCGGCGGCGAGGGCGACCGCGGCGGCCAGGTCGGTGTTGCCCGCGAGGGCGTCGGCGGTGAGGTGCTCGGCGATGACCCCGGGCAGGCGCGGGCGGGTCCAGTAGCCCGTGACCCGGTCGTAGAGATGCAGCCAGGCGTTCAGTCGGTCGACGAGCTCTGGGCCGGCGTCGTGCAGGGCGGGGACAAGCGGGACGAGCCGCCGGGTGTCGGCGGCGGTGCGGGCGCCGGTGAGCGTGGTGAAGGCGAGCAGATCGCGCAGGACGTCGGTCGTGACCTGCGGGTACTCGTCGAGGCCTTGCCGCGTGGCGTGAGTGCGCCACACGGCCCGCTCCTCGGCGAGCAGTTCGGCGACGGCGTCGGCGACGTCGACCGGGCCGGGGCGGTGTGCGGCGGCCAGGGCCGCGACGTGCAGCAGGATCAGGGGCGTGCCGGGGGTGATGCCGGTCAGCCGGCGCCCGGACGGGTCGGTGCCGAGCTTCGCGGCGTACGACGCCAGGGCCTGCTTGGCCGCGACGCGCTGGCCGGGCGCGTCCTCGGCGATCGTCCCGAGCCGGGTGCCCTGGTCGGCGAGGTCGACGGCGGTTTGCAGCGGCTGTTGTACGGCGGTCCACCAGTCCCCGAAGTCGCGGGCGACGAGCAGGAGCCGGACGGTCTGCGGGCCGGCGGTACGGTCCAGGGCGGCGAGCAGCTCACCAAGATCGGCGCGGGCGTCGGCGTCGTCGACCACGATCAGCGTCGGGCGGTCCCAGCCGGCGGCCAGTTCGACCCCGGCGGCGCCGCGGCCCGGGCGGGCCCAGCCGACCGTCCACGACTGCCGCTCGTCCTCGCGCAGCGCGCGGGCGATCTCGATGGCGAGCCGCGTCTTGCCCGAGCCGGGGTCGCCGGTGAGTCGCCACACCCGGCCCGGCTGCCGGGTGGTGCACCACTGGTGCACCGCGGCGGCGTACCGGCGGCGGCGCGTCTCGAACGGCACGACCGCGAGCCATGGGGCGAGCCAGTACCAGGTACTGTCCGGTGAGCCGTGGCCGCCCGGGCCGGGACCGGGGCCGTCGGTGAACAGATCGTCCCACTGCCGCTGGCGGGCGAGGCGTTCGGCCCGGCGGTCCCAGGCCAGCCCGGCGGGAAAGCCGACCAGCGCGCCGGCGGCCGCGACCGACACGCCGAGCAGCGGGTTGTGGATGTAGTTCGTGCCTGAGGCCGCGCCGCCGGCGGCGGCCAGACCGGTCAGGGACCCGGCCGCGCGGCCCCACCATCGCCGGGCCCGATCGTTCGCCACAACCACCCTCCCGCCTCCCGCCGCCCGCTCAGCCCCAGCATCCCGCGGCCGGTCAACTCCGTCGATCGCTGCACCGGCGGGCCGGACCACGACCGGTCTCGCGATCGAGGTGGCGGTTCGGCGGACTTCGCAGCGCGGTTCGCTGGTCAGGCGGCGGGCGCCCCAGGGCGGCGCGGCCACCTTCGCCCTTAGGCATTGACAGGAATGAAAGGGTGGTTGACAGTAGCGAGAGAGCGCTCTCTGGGCCGCCCTCCCCGGGCTGCGCTCGCATTGGGGAAGCCGTCCGCCTGCGGCTTCCTCCCTTCAACCCTATGTATGGATGGGGCTGCGTATGTCCAACACCCGAAGCGCACGTGTCCGCATCAAGGTCGGCCTCGTGGCGCTCGCGCTCGCCGGGGCCGGGGCTGTTCAGGTCGTGCCGGCGGTGATCGAGGCCGCGACCGCCGCGGTCACCGCCGTGCCCGCGGCACCCGCCGGGTTCACCACCACCTGGAGCGACGACTTCAACGGGCCCGCGAACACCGGGCTCGACACCAACGTGTGGCGCTACGACGCCGGGGCCGGGTCGGCGTTCGGGACCGGTGAGATCGAGACGACCACGACGAGCACCGCCAACGTGTACCAGGACGGGGCCGGGCACCTGGTCCTCAAGGCGCTGCACACCGGGTCGGACCCCAATGCGGGGTGGACCTCCGGGCGGGTCGAGACCCAGGCCGACGGCTTCGGGGCGCAGGCCGGCGGCGTGGTGGCGATCCAGGCCTCGATCAAGCAGCCGGACGTGAACACCACGAACGGCCTGGGCTACTGGCCGGCGTTCTGGATGGTCGGGTCGCCGTTGCGCATCGGCGTGCCATGGCCCGGGTCCGGCGAGATCGACATGATGGAGAACATCAACGGGCACGACTCGCTGTTCTCCACCGTCCACTGTGGAAGTCTGCCGACCGGGCCCTGCAACGAGTACACCGGGATCGGCAGCGGGGAGCGGGCCTGTTCCGGCTGTAAGACCGGGTTCCACACGTACGGCGTGCAGATCGACCGGTCCGTGTCGCCCGAGCAGGTGCGGTTCTACTTCGACGGGAACAACTTCTTCACGGTGAACTCGTCGCAGGTGGACGCGACCACGTGGAACAACGCGTTCCATCACACGTTCACGCCCATTTTCGACCTGGCCATCGGCGGGCAGTTCCCGGCGGCGTACGGCGGCGGCCCCACGGCGGCGACGGTCTCCGGCGGGCACATGGACATCGACTACATCGCCGTCTACAACAAGCCGCCGGCGGGGAACTTCGGCACCAACGTCGCCCGCGGGAAGACGGCCACGGCGTCGTCGGTCGAGCAGGCCCAGTTCCCGGCGTCGAATGTGGTCGACGGGGACGAGACGACCCGGTGGTCGAGCACCTTCGCCGATCCGCAGTGGGTGCAGGTCGACCTCGGCTCGACGTACGCCGTCAACCACATCACGGTGTCGTGGGAGGCCGCGTGTGCGCGCAGCTTCACGATCCAGACGTCGACCGACGGCTCGGCGTGGACGACGGTGTACACGAATACCAACGCCACCAGCGACTACTACGACGTCGGCCTGTCGGCGAATGCGCGGTACGTGCGCGTGACCGGCACGGCGCGGGCGTCGCAGTGGGGGTACTCCATCTATGAGCTGGCGGTGTTCAGCACCGGCGGCACGAGCAGCCCGCCGCCCACGGCGACGCTGCTGTCCCAGGGCCAGCCGGCGACCGCCTCGTCGTCGGAGAACGCCAGCTTCGCCGCGCCGATGGCCGTCGACGGCAACGCCGGCACCCGGTGGTCCAGCGCGTTCTCCGATCCGCAGTGGATCCAGGTCGACCTCGGGGCCAGCCACACGATCAGCCAGGTCGTGCTGAACTGGGAGGCGGCGTACGCCACCGCCTTCCAGATCCAGACGTCCGCCAACGGCACCACGTGGACCAACGTGTACTCCACGACCACCGGCACGGGCGGGGTGCAGACCATCCCGGTCACCGGCACCGGGCGGTACGTGCGGGTGAACGGCACCCAGCGCGCCACCCAGTGGGGCTACTCGCTGTGGGAGTTCCAGGTCTACGGCACCTGATCGGCCGGGCCCGCCGCGCGCATGTTCCGGGCGCGGCGCGGGGCCGGGGACTTGGGGGGGGCGGACAAGATTTCGGCCACCCCCCGCACGCGGAGGGGGGCGCCGCA
>NZ_JBFAZW010000212.1:0-6531 GCF_040682015.1 Dactylosporangium sp. NPDC051485 | reverse complement strand
AATGGCACGAATGCGCAGAAGTGGACGGCGAGCAACGGTCAGCTCGTCAACACGGGGTCCGGCAAGTGTCTCGACGCGACCGGGGTCAGCTCGGCCGACGGCACCCGGCTGCAGATCTGGACCTGCGGCGGCGGCGCCAACCAGAAGTGGACGCTGCCCGGCGGTGGCCCCACCAACCCGCCCACCAGCACCCCGCCGACCAGCAACCCGCCGACCACCAAGGCGTTTCCCTTCGCGCCCTACATCGCCACGTTCATCGGTGACGACGTGGCGAAGTTCGCCACCGACAGCGGGCAGAAGTTCTACACGCTCGGATTCGTCAACGGCACCGGCAACTGCCAGCCGATCTGGTCGACCGACGACACCCGGTTGCGGGGCAACGTGGCCCGGCTGCGCGCGATGGGCGGCGACATCATCGTCTCCTCCGGCGGCTGGGACGCGGATGACCTGGTCAGCCACTGCTCGACGCCGGCGGCCATCGCCGCCGCGTACCAGAGCGTGCTGACCGCGTACGCGACGACGTACCTCGACATTGACGCCGAGCACGGCGACGTGCACAACAACCTCGACCGCGCGGTGGTCGACAAGCGCAACGACGCGCTGAAGATCATGCAGGACAACCAGCGCGCCGCCGGCAAGGCGTTCCACCTCTCGTTCACGCTCGGGGTCGGCCCGGCCGGCGGCCTCAACGCCGAGAACCTCTACGTCCTGCAGTCGGCGGTCGCCCGCGGCCTCGCATTCGACGTGGTCAACCTGATGACCATGGACTACTACGACGGCGTGTCCGGCAGCCGGATGGGTCAGGCCAGCATCGACGCCTTGAAGAAGGTTCAGGGCCAGCTGAAGGTGCTGCTGCCCGCGCTCAGCGACGCGCAGCTGTGGGCCATGATCGCGGCAACCCCGATGATCGGTCAGAACGACAATCCGACCGAGAAGTTCACCCTGGCCGACGCGCAGCTGCTGCTCACCTTCGCGCAGCAGCAGCACATGGCCCGGCTGAGCTTCTGGGCGATCAACCGCGACTTCGGCTGCGCCACCGGCACCCTGAGCGGCACCTGCAGCGGCATCAGCCAGTCGAACTACGCCTTCAGCAACATCTTCCGCCAGTTCACCGGCTGAGCACCTGCCGTGAGCTCGGCCGCGCCGGCGTCGAGGACCGGGCGCGGCGTACCAGGCCGCGCCTGACCCCGGTGAGCCGGGGTCAGGCGCGGATCCACATGGCGGGGTAGGGCAGCGTGCCGTAGGCCGGCCAGATGTACGCGTCGCCGATGCCGCCGCCGACCCGGCGGCGCTCGCGGTCGAAGCGCAGCGGGATCGCCACGGCCTGCGCCATCGCGGTCCGGTTGAGCCGGGCCCAGGCGCGGGCCGCGGCCGCCGGGTCGGGCTCGGCGGCCGCCGTCGCCGCTTCGGAGGCGAACGCGTGGTCGTCGAAGCGGGACAGGTCGTGGCCCCCGGCCATGGTGAGCAGCTGCGGGACGACCGTCGCGGCGCTCGGCCAGTCGGCGCCCCACGCCGAGAGCATGAGCTCGCCCGCGGCTGAGGGGTCGGAGACCGTGCGGTAGTACTGCGCCCGCGCGATCGGCCGCGCGGTCGCCGCGATGCCGGCCCGGCGCAGCGAGTCCACGACGACCCGGGCCACCGCGTCGTTGGCCGGCGCCTGGTCGTAGTCCAGGGTCAGCGCGGGCATGGGCGCGCCGGAGCGCTCGATCAGCCGGCGGGCGTAGTCGGGGTCGCCGTGCTCGCCGATGCGCTGGCCGAGCAGCGAGTCCCACAGGTGCGTCGGCTCGTGCGCGGCGCCAAGGCTGGGGCTGATCAGCCCGTCCGCCTCGGCGCCGGCCGGCGCGCCGAACGCGGCGTTGGCCGCCGCCCGGTCGACCGCGGCGAGGATGGCCTGCCGCTGGGGCAGCAGCGGCACCTTCGTGGTGTCGATGGCCAGGTAGCGCACGAACGGCTGGTAGCCCTCGACCCACCGCCCGGACCCGTCGGCGCCGGGGTCGTCGTCGGCCAGCGCGGTGGTCGGGCCGGTGTCCGAGGCCAGGCGGGCGGCGACGGCCGCGGCGCTGAGCCCCGAGTCGAGCTCGATGCGGTCCGGATAGGCCGGCCGGTAGGGGTCGCTGGCGCGGCTCCAGTGCTCGTTGCGCACGAGCACGAGCCGTTCGCCGGGGACGGTCTCCGCGATCCGGTACGGCCCGGAGGCGACCGGATGCCCGTCGTACCCGGTGCCGGTGTCGGCCCGCCGCGGTACCGGGCTGAACGCCAGCTGCGACACGGCGCCGTTGAAGTCGCCGGCCGGTCGGGCCAGGCGGAAGGTGATCGAGCGCTGGTCGGCGGAGCAGGCAACCGCCCGGTCGAAGGCCGCCACGTCGTTGCCGCCCGTCGTGTACGGCCCGTGGTATACCGGCCGCCCGGCCGAGTCCAGCGGGATGTCCAGCAGCCGTATCCCGGCCGCGCGCGGGCCGGGCAGCTCCCGCGTGGCGAAGGCCCGGGCCACGCCGTACTTCACGTCGGCGCAGCCGATCGGCGTGCCGTCCTCGAAGGACACCCCGTCGCGCAGGGTGAACGTCCAGGACCGCGCGTCCGGACCCGGCCGGCCGGTGTCGGTGGCCAGGTCGGGCACCAGGCGCCCGCCGTCCGGGGCCGGCTGGAAGGCGGTCAGCGTGCGCTGCAGGAAGCCGCCGGCCAGGGCCGCGTCCTCGGCCACGACGTCGAGCTGCGGGTCGAGGTGGGCGATGCCGTGGTCGGTGCGCAGCAGGTGCAGCGTCCCGCCGGCGCGCGGCCGTTCGGGCGGCTCCGGCGCGTCGGTGCACGACGACAGCAGGGTCAGCGCGAGCAGGCTCGCCAGCGCCGCCCTGGCGTGGGAAGGATCCGTGGCCCCGCTCCTCGGTCCGTGTTGTCCGACGGATCGGGTCTACCGGCGCAATGTGACGCGGACGTGACGCCGGGGTGGAGTTTCACATGGCGGCACGCGCGCGGCCCGTCGCCGGCGGGGCGGCCGAGTCCTCGACCTGCACGGCCAGCTGCGGGTGGTGGGCGCGCTCCTCGGCGGCGTCGATGAGTTTCAGGTCGGCCTGGGTGTGCAGGATCGCGGCGTCGATGGTCAGCCCGGCCAGCGGCTCCTCGCGGTGCTGGCGGCGCAGCGCCCGCAGCGTCTGCAGCTCGGCCATCCGCGCGTTGCGCTGCGTCTGGCAGACCTCCAGCACCGCGTCGGGTCCGCGCCGGGCCGCCGCGAGCACCTTGAGCAGGAAGTCGTCGCGGAAGCCGGCCGTGCGCACCACCGGCTCGGCCAGCCAGCTGTCCAGCTCTCGGCGGCCGGCCGCGGTGATCCGGTAGATGGTCCGGTCGGGGCGGCCGGTCTCCTGCTGGACCGTGCGCCCGCTGACCAGCCCGTCGCGGGAGAGCCGGTCGAGGATCTGGTAGACGTGGCCGATGTTGAACCCGCCCCACTGGGGCCCGACGGCCCGCTCGAAGCTGGTCCGCAGCTGGTAGCCGTAGCTGGGCCCATCGGTCAGCAGGGCCAGCACCGCGTGTTGGATCGGCACGGCCTACAGTCTAGGGACATCGGCGCAGCTCGCCGATTCGTGCACTTCGGGAGAACACCGCGATGAGCACCCACATCTCCCTCGCCGGGGTCACCCGCCGGTTCCAGCAGGGCACCGCCACGGTGACCGCCATCGACGACGTCACCCTCGACATCACGCACGGGCAGACGCTCGCCCTCACCGGGCCGTCGGGCTCGGGCAAGTCGACCCTGCTGCACCTCATCGGTGCGCTGGACCGGCCCGACCGGGGCGAGATCGTCGTCGACGGGGTGGCGCTGCACGCGCTGTCGCGCCGGGCGGCCGCCCGCCACCGGGCCGGGGTCGGGCTCATCTTCCAGAACTACCGGCTGCTGCCGACGCTGAGCGCGGCCGACAACGTGATGCTGCCGGTGCTGCCGCTGCGGGTGGACTTCGACAAGCGGGCCCGGGCCCGTGAGCTGCTCGCCGCGGTGGGCCTGGCGGGGGTGGCCGACGTGCCGGCCGAGCGGCTGTCGGGCGGGCAGCGGCAGCGGGTCGCGGTGGCCCGGGCGCTGGTGAATCGCCCCCGGCTGCTGCTGGCCGACGAGCCGACCGGCAGCCTGGACTCCCGCACCGGCGAGGAACTGCTCGACCTGCTGGCCGAGGTGCAGCAGGAGCACGGGATGACGATGGTGCTGGCCACCCACGACCCCGCGGTGGCGGCCCAGTGCGGCCGGCTGGTCCGGCTGCGCGACGGCGCGGTGGTCGACGACCGCGTGCTGGACGCCCCCGATCCCGACGTCATGCTGCGCCGTGTCACCGGGCCGGGTTGATCATTGATCGAGGCTGATCATTGAGTGGCAGCGAGGCGAACAACGAATACATAGTCGCTAAGTGCCTTGACCCAAGGTAATCGCGCTCTTACGGTCGGGGACTGTCCGGCCGGGGCGTGTGGGGCCGCCGGCCGATTCCCGGAGGAGTGGCATCATGTCCGCTGTTCTGACCAAGCTTTCGAGGGCGTTGCTCCCCGCGCGGAGCGAGGGCTGCGCGCCTGACTGCACCTACGAGTACCTGTGCGACGGCAATGGCGTCTACTACTCCCGGCAGTGCTGCTTCCAGCCGGACTGCTCCTACCTGTGCGGCAACTGGTTCAAGATCGGGCGCTGCTGACCGGCCGCTGCTGATACCGACGGGAAGACGCACATGGCTGCCACCCAGGCGCTGGCCGGGTACGCCGCGGTCACCGCGACCGCCGCGCTCGGCCTGGTACTGCTGATGATCCGGCGGCTGCGGCACGGGGTCGCGGCCCCGGCCCACCGGCCGCTGCCCGGCAGCGGGCCCGAGATCGGCCGGCCGGCGCCGGCGCTGGACCTGCCGCCCGGCGTCGAGGCCGCCGGCGGGCCGCGCCTGCTGGCCTTCTACTCCGTCAGCTGCGCGGGCTGCCGGCAGAGCCTGCCGCGCTTCCTGCCCTACGCCCGCGAGTTCGCCGGGACCGGCGGGCAGGTCGTCGCGGTCATCGTCGGCGACGAGCGGGGCGGCGCGGGGCTCGCCTCGTTCCTGCACGGGATCGCCACCGTCGTGCACGAGCCGGAGCCGGGCGTGCGGGCGGGGCGCTACGGCGTCCGGCTCTTTCCGCAGTACGTCCTGGTGGACGCGGCCGGCCAGGTCATCGCCACCACGCACTCGGCCGCCGAGCTCCCACACCTGGCCGGCCTGAGCGGCGCATGAGGCGAGGCGCGGCGGCGACGTGATCCGGCTTGTCTGGCACCAGATCCGGCGGCGGTCGCGGCGCAGCGCCGCCCAGGTGCTCGCCGTGGCCGCCGCGGCGACGACGTTCACCGTGCTGACCGGGCACCTCGACGCCGAGCGGCTGGAGGTGCGCGACACCGTCGAGGCGGGCAGCCGCGGCCCGTACGACATCCTGGTCCGCCCCGCCGGGCACGGGCCGGACGGCGACGGGCTGGTGCGTCCCGACCCGCTCGGCGACGGCACGGGCGGGATCAGCCAGGCGCAGTACCGGGCCGTGCGGGGCATCGCCGGTGTGGAGGTGGCGGCGCCGATCGCCGTCGTCGGGTACGTGCTGCTGCCGGTCTCCGTGCCGGTGCCCGTGCCCGCCGCGGCGTCGGGCCGCGAGCTGTTCGTCGCCGACGTGACCCACACGACCGACCGCGGGCTGTCCCGCTTCGAGGAGCCCGCCGCGTCGTACACCTACGTCACCGACGGCCGGGTCGAGCTGCGCGCGCCCGACAACAGCCCAGGCCCCTTCGGCGCCGTCGAGGTCGGCCCGGACGGGCGCCGGACGCTGGTCTGCCCGGAGCCGGCCGCGGGCGCCGACCCGTTCGCCGCGGGGGCCAGGCGCACCGGCACCTGCTGGTCGCGCGGGAGCGGCCCGTTCGGCGGCGGCTGGACCGCGCCCCCGGGCGGGCAGGTCGCCGTGCAGGTGCGCTGGAGCGTGCCGATGCTCGTGGCCGCCGTCGACCCGGCCGCGGAGGCGGCGCTGGCCGGCCTGGACCGCGCGATGTCGTCCGGGAGCTTCCTGCCCCAGGATGGTGCGGGCCCGGGCGGTCCGATACCCATGGTGCTGGCCGACCGCCTCCAGCTCGACGACCAGGACCAGGTCAGCGTGCGCCGGCTGCCCGCGGCCGCGGCCGACCGGATGGCCGCCGGCGTGGACCCGGCCGGCCTCGGCGCGCTGCTCGGCCCCGCCCGGCCGGGCGGCGGGGGAGCGGTGGTGGTGCGCGAGACCGTGACCACCGAGCAGGCCTACCGGCGGCTGCTGGCCGAGCGCACGACCGGGCCGCCGCTGGTCGTGGACAGCTACTGGACGCCGGGCCCGGCGCCGCGGCCGGTGACCAACCCGCCCGACATCTGGCGCTCGCGGCTGCGCGCCGGGGGCGTGGTGCAGGTGCCGCCCGACGCCGCCGACACCGCGCTGCGCACGCTCACCCTCGCACGTGGTGTAGCCCTCGCCGTAGAGGACGTAGATCGCCAGACCGCCCTGGTGACGGTGACAACCGGAGTAGGTGCGGATCTC
>NZ_JBFAZW010000211.1:0-6701 GCF_040682015.1 Dactylosporangium sp. NPDC051485 | reverse complement strand
GTCGTGGGCCGCGCCGCGCCCGTGCCGCGAGGCGCGTTGCCGGCCCGGCGATCGTCTTGATCGTCGATCGCGGTGGGAGGGGTGGGGGAGGGCCCCTCGAAGTACGATCGCGAAGTGGGCGACGGCGCCGCAGCGGCCGGGGCGTCGGCCGGCGCGATCGGAGATGCCGCGATCGGGGCCGGGGAGACGGCGGCGCTGGACGGGGCGAGCCAGGACGGGCCGCGGTGGTCGGGGACGAAGGTCAGCAGGACGAAGACGCCGAGCAGGGCGACGCAGAAGCTCGTCACGAAGACCGCGTCGAAGGACTGCGCCGAGGCGGTCAGGACGGCGACGGCGACCAGCGGGCCGGCGAAGGCCCCGACGCTGTCCATCGCGCGGTGCACGCCGAAGGCGCGGCCCAGGCGCTCCGGGGGCGTGGAGAGGGTGATGAGGGCGTCGCGCGGGGCGGTGCGCAGGCCCTTGCCGGCCCGGTCGACGACGATGGCGGCGCTCAGCAGGGGGACCGAGGAGCCGGCGGCGAGCAGGCCCAGCTTGGCGAGGGCGGAGATGCCGTAGCCGAAGGCGGCGACGGCCTTGCGGCGGCGGATGCGGTCGGCGACGTAGCCGCCGACGAGGCGCAGCAGCGCGGTGGCGCCGGTGTACAGGCCGTCGACGACGCCGTAGCCGAGCGGGCCCAGGTGGAGGCCGAGCATGAGGTACAGCGGCAGGATGGCCGTCACCATCTCGGCCGAGACGTCCGTGATCAGGCTGACCGTGCCCAGGGCGAGCACCGTGGCGGCGATGCGGGTGCGCCGCGCGGGGACGGCGACGGCGGCGGTGGTCGGTTTGTCCACTGTGGACAGATACACGGAGAGCCTTTCCAAGGGGGTGTGGGCGCCCCGCAGGACGCCCACGGCAACGGTGGTGCTAGGCCCAGACGTCCGTGATGGGGGACAGGCTGGCGGCGTTGTTGATGCCGGAGAGGCCGTACGCGCCCTCGATGGTGCGCAGCACGTTGTAGTGGTTGATCTGCTCGGTGTACGTGCCGGTCGTGACGTGCGCACCGACGAACACCGTGAAGATCTGGTTCAGCGCGAGCCGGTTGTCCTCGTCGAAGGTGACGATGAGCAGGCTGTTGTGCGTCTTGGCCCACTGGGCGTAGGCGTCGAGGTTGTTCTTCAGCCAGGTGTCACCGGTGGCGACCGAGCAGTCGTGCATGTCGTTGCACATGTTCGGCGTGACGAAGGCGACCGTCGGCAGGCTCGCGTAGTTCGACGACGACGGGAAGCTCGCGAAGGTCAGGTTCGACGCCGCGGGCACGCTGCTGAAGTCGACCCAGCTGTTGTGCTTGCGCTGGTAGGTGCCGCTCGAGCAGCCCGTGTAGCCGTTGGACGGCATCGACTCCGAGTAGCCGTTGAACGTCAGGCCGGCGCCCACCAGCTGCGACTGCAGGTTGGTGCCGGTGAAGTTCTTCGGGCAGTCGTCGTTGGTCACGCCCTGGGTGGAGCCCGAGAACAGCGCGATGTAGTTCGGCTGGCTCGGGTGCGTGATGGCGTACGACTTGGTGAACTTCGCGCCCTGGCCGGCCAGGGAGTTGAAGTACGGGGCGCTGCTGGAGCCGTTGATCTGGGAGTAGGCGTGGTTCTCGAACATCACGAGCACGATGTGGTCGAAGCGCGGCACGCTGGTGGCGGCCTGCGCCTGCGACGCCGCGGCGGTCACGCCGGTGGCGACGAGGGCGGTGGTCGCGAGCGCGAGCACCACCCGGCGGATCGACATGGGAACTCCCCCTTCCTGGGCAGGGATGACGCCATATCGTGGGGAGCGCCGGCTACAAGATCATGAGAGCGCATTGACGAGGATGCGTGCGCGCGGTGAATACTTCGTTCGACATCAATGCGTCACGGTTGGTGCCGAGGATGACACAGGCGGCTCGACCGGCCTGAACTGTCGTTCTGGGTGAAGACTTGCGTCGATATGTGTGATCGTGCTCATCGCGCGCACGGCCGAGTGGGCCGGCAGGCGAGCGTCGGTCGGCAGCGTGGACGAAGCGAACCTGCCCCGGGCGGACTTGACCTTGACGCTGCGTCAACCCTCCATGCTGGCCGTCATGAGCATCCCGCCAACAATGCACGAGATCCAGGGGCCCGTGATCCACGTGCAGGGCCTGGAGAAGTCGTACAAGGGGCTGCGTGTGCTGCGTGGCGTGGACCTCGAGGTGGCGCGGGGCAGCATCTTCGCCCTGCTCGGCTCGAACGGGGCGGGTAAGACCACGGTGGTGAAGATCCTGTCCACGCTGCTCAAGGCCGACACGGGGACCGCCCGGGTCAACGGCTTCGATGTCGCGACACAGGCCGCCGACGTACGCGAGTCCATCAGTCTCACCGGGCAGTTCGCGGCGGTCGACGACATCCTCAGCGGGCGGGAGAACCTCGTCCTGGTCGCCAGGCTGAGGCACCTCAAGGACCCGGGCGCGATCGCGGATGATCTCCTGAGGCGCTTCGCGCTGACCGGGGCGGGCACCCGGAGGGTAGCGACGTACTCCGGTGGCATGCGCCGCCGTCTGGACATCGCGATGAGTCTGATCGGGAGTCCGCCGGTCATCTTCCTCGACGAGCCGACGGCCGGGCTGGACCCGCAAGCGCGCATCGAGGTGTGGCAGGCCGTCAGGAAGCTCACCGCGGGCGGCACGACCGTCCTGCTCACCACGCAGCACTTGGACGAGGCCGAACAGCTTGCCGACCGGATCGCGATCCTCCACCAGGGCCGGATCGTCGTCGACGGCACCGTTTCCGAGCTCAAGCAGCTGCTGCCGCCCGCCAAGGTCGAATACGTCGAGCGGCAGCCCTCCCTCGAAGACGTCTTCCTCGCGGTCGTCGGCGCCGCCGGCGAAGAAGACCGGGACGGCGACGTCACGAGGAGCAACGAAGACCGCAAGACCACGTCGAACGAGCAGTAGGGAACAGTCATGGCCACGCATTTCCTGGGCGACACCGCCGTGCTCACCGGACGGACCATGCGCCACGTCACACGCAGCCTGGACACCATCATCACGACCACGATCACGCCGATCGCCATGATGCTGCTGTTCGTGTACGTGTTCGGTGGCGCGATCGACACCGGGACGGTCTCGTATGTGGACTACATGCTTCCCGGCATTCTGCTCATCACGATTGCGTCGGGCATCTCCTACACCGCATTCCGGCTCTTCACGGACATGCAGGGCGGGATCTTCGAGCGATTCCAGTCCATGCCGATCGCTCGATCGGGCGTGCTGTGGGCGCACGTGCTGACCTCGCTGGCCGCCAACGTGATCTCGCTCGTGTTCGTCGTCGGCGTCGCCCTCCTCATGGGCTTCCGCTCGGGCGCGGGAGTGCCGGCGTGGCTCGCGGTCGCCGGTATCCTGATCCTGTTCACCCTGGCATTGACCTGGATCGCCGTCATCCCCGGCCTCACCGCGAAGAGCGTGGACGGCGCGAGCGCGTTCTCCTACCCGCTCATCTTCCTGCCGTTTGTCAGCTCGGCGTTCGTGCCCACCGGCACCATGCCCGGCCCGGTGCGCGCCTTCGCCGAACACCAGCCGGTGACCTCCATCGTCAACACAATCCGCGACCTGTTCACCCAGCAACCGGTCGGCACCGACATCTGGACCGCCCTCGCCTGGTGCGGCGGCATCCTCATCGTTGCTTACGTCCTCGCCAACATCGCCTACCGTCGCAGGATTTCCTGAGCCGGGCGTCGACCGGGTCTGGGCGAGTTGCGGGCAGGATCCACAGCATGCTGACGATCGGTCAACTCGCGGCGCACGCCGGCGTCACGGTGCGGGCGGTGCGGCACTATCACCAGATCGGGCTACTACCCGAACCGGACCGGGATGCCTCGGGCTACCGGCGCTACGGCGCACGAGCAGTCGTGGCCCTCATCAAGATCCGCACCCTCGCCAACGCCGGCGTGCCGCTGTCCCGGATCGGTCAGATGCTCGAAGCCGACGTACCGGCCTTCGCCGAAGCGGTCCAACGGATCGACAGCCACCTGCGCGACGAGATCGAACGGCTCGAGACCAGCCGCAAGCAGATCGCGCAACTGGCTGCCGGGGACAGTCTGGCGCTACCGCCGGAGGTGGTCTCCTATCTCGATCGGCTTCGGGAGATCGGGGTATCGGAGCGGATCGTGGAGGGTGAGCGGGACGGGTGGATCCTGGTGGCGGCTCGCTGGCCCGATCGCATCCATGAAATTATGCCCGCCAAGTTCGCGCAGCTCGGTGACCCGCAACTCGTTCGGCTCTATCGGGTCCTGTCGGAGATCTTGGAAGGCGACGCAGACGACGATCCGCGTCTGGAGGAAGCCGCCGACATCCTGGCCGACCTGGCCGAGCAGGCATACAGCTCCGGCGAGAACAACCTGGGCGAGCTGGCGAACGATCTCACGTTTGACCTTCTGGACGCACTTCCCGTCGAGTCCGACCCGCGGGCGCAGCGGATGCTGGACCTGATGCGCGAGCGTGGCTGGGCCAGTTGGACCCGGCAGGAGCGGCTCACGCGGCCGCCCGACTCACCTCCGGGCGTCGTGAGCCCGCAACGTTGAACGTCGGATCAGGGCCGTAGCGAGGCGACCGCGTGGCCGGCGCCGAAGCCCTCGGCCCGGGCGGCGATGCGCCCGTCGCGGACCAGGACCGCCGTCTCCGTCGTGTCGCTGACCGAGGTCATGCCCACCGCGGCGGCCAGGGTGGCGGCCGGGTCGTGGACGAGGGCCAGGTCCGGCCAGGCGGAGGACGGGAAGGCCACCCGAAGGCAGCTCATCAGCTCGGCGACGACCAGCCGGGGCAGGTCGGCGAGCTCCTGCGGCCGGCCCGTCACCAGCACTGCCGTGATCGGGGTGTCCGGCGTCGCCGCCCGCGCCGCCTCCTCCACCGAGGCCGCCCGGCCCAGGCCCAGCACCGTGACGACGCCGGAGTCGATGGCCGGTAGGGAGGCGTCCTGGATGGCGTCGTGGGCGGGTGGCGGGGACCACGGCTCGTCGCACGCGGCCGCCGCCGCGGCGTGGGCCGGATGCGGCGGGTTCCAGGGCTCCTCCAGGTCCAGGCCGGCCAGCCGCTCGCAGGCGGCCACCACGGCGAACTCGTCCACGAAGCCGGCTGAACCCGGCGCCTCGGACATGACCCGCCTGGGTGAGATCGAGATCGACAGCCCAGACGTCTGGACGAGCGCACGCTGCTGCCGCAAGTCGGGCGGGGCGAGATCAGGTACGGTCCGGAAGTGCTTCCTGGCATCGCGCGACAAACGTTGATCTTTCTCGACGTCGACGGTGTACTCATTCCGCTGCGAGAACGTTCGGCGACCATGGATCACCCTTCCATCGGAGCCGTGACGCACGCGTACGGGGACTCCGGCAATCCTCTGTTGCACCGGCTCGACCCCGATGACGGGCGGCGCCTGTTGGCCCTGAACGGCGAGCTCGTCTGGGCGACGACGTGGATGGCGGAGGCGAATGAGGTCATCTCGCCACGGCTTGGCCTGCCGGTGCTGCCCATCGTGGCCTGGCCGGACATCGATGACGAGCTAGCACCTGGTCTGCACTGGAAGACGGTGTCCATCACGCGATGGGCCGCTGGGCGGCCGTTCGTCTGGCTTGACGATGAGATCACCGACGCCGATCAGCGATGGGTCGCCACGCAGTACCCGTGCCCGGCGCTGCTGCACCACGTCGACCCATACCTCGGCTTGACCGATGCGGACTTCGCGACGGTCCGGCAGTGGCTCGGACGGCACAGAACCGTTTGATCAGCTGCGCGCACATGCCGCCGTTGGCGCACGGCGGCTGGCCAGTGCTCGTCACAGATGGTGACTGGCTCGGCGAGGCAGAGGGTTTCTGTTCTGCCGAATCCAGCGCACCCGATCTCGTCTGCCGCCGTCGGCAATGCCGTCCTCCGGCAGCACGATCCGTGATGTCGGCCGTGAACTCGGTGTCAATCACGAGACCCTGCGTAACCGGGTCAGTGCCGCGAAACGCGCCGATGAGCAGCGGGCCGGCGGTGCCGGTGCCGGCGGTGGTGAGCTCAGCAGCGCCGAACGTGAGGAGTTGCGGCGGCTGCGGGCAAGATCAGCGTGGCGGCTGCGGGGTGAGGGGCCAGGGCGCCCGGTGCGCAGTACGGCGACGGTTCGGTTCGTACCCGGTGCACCATTCGGTGGAGATCATCGACCGTGGCCACGGCCGGCAGTTTAGCGCCGCCTCAGCCGCGATCACACGTCGCGCGAGGCTCCAGGCCGAGTAGGCCTGGTGCGGGCCTCCCAATCACCGGCCACCGATCTCGCGGGCCAGGTGGCGGCGATTTCCGTCCGTGGACCTGTCGGCTGGCGTCGGTGGTGGCCACGCCGATGCGGTGGCGGCGTTGGGGGTGATCCTTCGAAACTGCGTCTCACGTTTGGCTCCGATTTGACGTCTACAGAGCGCAGAGAGAAGGGAACCGCGATGAGCACCCGACACGCACTGGTGGAGACATCTCTCGGATCGGACGCCGTGGTGAGCCCGCTCCTTCGTAGTTCGCAGGGAAGCCGGCCGCCGCATGTTTCGGCGGCGTCGGAGGCGGAGGTCGAGGCGATCGCGGCACTCGCCCGGACCCGCGGCGCAACACGGTTGGCCATCGGATCGGGCCGGGCGGACGACGACCTCACGACGGTACGCGCTGTCGCGGCGCGGTGGGAAGCGCTCGGCGGCGAGATTGT
>NZ_JBFAZW010000210.1:0-7396 GCF_040682015.1 Dactylosporangium sp. NPDC051485 | reverse complement strand
AGGGCGATGCCGGCGGTGAGGGCGAGGCCGATGCCGAGGAGGCCGGCCATGAAGAGCCAGTTGGCGTACCAGGTGCCGGCGATGGTGTGGAAGAACTGTTGCAGGGGTCCGGCGTGGACGTTGGCGAGGAAGCCCTTGGTGGGGTTGCCGCCGTTGATCCAGGCCTTGGCGGTGGGGGTGCTGTAGCCGAGGCCGAGGAGCTTGTCGGCGAAGGCCCAGAGGAAGACGAAGCCGGTGGCGTAGCGCAGAACGGCGAGGGCTCTGGCGGCGGTGCGGGTGAGCATGGCGCCGGGGGCTTCGACCGTCTCGAGGTGGTGGACCGGGGTGTGGTGGATGTGCGCGGTGCTCATGGTCGGCCTCCTGGTGCCGTGCTGTCCTGGTGACGAGTTCAGCTTCGCCCGTGGGAGGGCATCGACGCTTGTGCCGAATCTCCCGAACCCGCCGGGACCGAAGGCCCGTCGTGGGCGTGCCGTTGGGCACTGTCTCGCCGCCATGGGCCGGTCATACGGTCGGGCCGTGACGTGAGGTACCGATGAAGGAGGCCGGAGATGAGCCGCTGGAACGTCGCGGACGTGATGACCATCGGGGCGGTGTCGGTCCAGGAGGACACGCCGTTCAAGGAGATCGTCGACCTGCTCGAGGCGCACGAGGTGAACGCGGTGCCGGTGATCGACGCGTTCGAGCGGGTGGTGGGGGTGGTCTCCTCCGCCGACCTGATGCCGAAGATCGAGTTCGCCGGCGACGACGACCGGGTGCGGCTGTTCGAGAGCCGCCACACCCGGCAGGCGCGCGGCAAGGCCCACGCGACCGCGGCCGGCGAGCTGATGAACGCGCCGGCGATCACCGTCATGGGCACGACGTCGGTGGTCGCGGCGGCGCGGATCATGGAGTCGGCCGAGCTGAAGCGGCTGCCGGTGGTGGACGACATGGGCCGGCTGATCGGCATGGTGACGCGCCGCGACCTGTTGAAGGTGTTCCTGCGCTCCGACGGGGACATCCGCCGGGAGATCCTCGACGAGGCGCTGCACGGGCTGGTCGGCGTCGAGCGCGCGCACGTGCGGGTCGAGGTCGACGACGGCGTGGTCACGCTGCTGGGCAGGGTCGAGCACGCCGTTGTCATCCCGTCGGTGGTCCGCCAGGTCGAGCGGGTCGACGGGGTCGTGGACGTGATCAGCCACCTGTCGGCCGTCGCCGACGACGGGCCTCGGTCGTACCGCCCGCCGGTCATGTTCTGACCGGCGGGTGGCCGGTGCGGTTCACCCCAGCGGGAGGCCGAGCTCCCGGCCCGCGGCGCGCAGGCCGTCGCGGGCCGCGGGGTGCGCGGCGTGGTACAGGATCTGTTGCGCCTGCTCGACCGCGTCGCTGCCCCAGATCCGGGCGGTGCCCTGCTCGGTGACGATGTAGCTGTGCTGGAACGACGTCACCGGCCCGGACAGCAGCGGCACGACGGCCGAGACGTCCGCCCGGGGGTGCCATGAGCGCAGCGCGATGATCGCGTGGCCGCCGGGGGAGTGCATGGCGCCGACGATGAAGTCCGTCTGGCCGCCGAACCCCGAGTAGGTGCGCCCGTCGATCCGGCTCGCGTTGGCCTGGGCGAACAGGTCCACCTGCAGCGCGCTGTTGATGCTCATCAGGGCGGGGTGCCCGGCGATCGTGCCCGGGTCGTTGGTCTTCTCGGTGCGCAGCATGCGCACCCGAGGGTTGCGGTCGATCCAGTCGTACAGCTCGGCCGAGCCGAAGCAGAACGACGCCGTCACCGGCGTGTCGCGGTCCAGGCAGCCGGCCTTCTCCAGGGCCAGGGCGCCGTCGGTGAACATCTCCGACCAGATCCGCAGCTCACGCCGGTCCAGCAGCGCGTCCAGGGTGGCGTCGGGGATGGCGCCGATGCCCAGCTGCAGCGTCGCCCGCTCCGGCACCAGCGCGGCGACCCGCTCGCCGATCGCCCGCGAGGTCGCGTCCGGCGCGGCCGCGGTGTGGGTGACGAGCGGCTCCTCGACCTCGAGCAGGTAGTCCACGGCCTCCAGCGGCAGCATGGCGTCGCCGTAGGTGACGGGCATCGCGGGGTTGGCCTGGGCCACGACGATGCCGCCCCGGGCGCGGGCCGCCTCCACCGCCGCCGGAAGGACGTTCACCTCGACGCCGAGGCTCACGGCGCCGCCCACCGGCGGGGAGGTGTGCAGCAGCACGACGTCCGGGGCCAGGCGCTGGCGCAGCAGGTGCGGGACGAGGGAGAGACGGCACGGGAAGTACCGCAACCGGGGCCCGCCGCGCATGCCCGGCCCGACGAACGGCGTCTCGTGCACGACCCCCTCCCGGTCAGGGATGCCGGGCTGGGCGTTGAGCATGGTCAGCCGGAACTCGGCCAGCGCCGCGTCGGCCACCGCCAGCAGGCGGCGCGGGGTGGCGAAGTTGCCGCTGGCCACGATCCGCGGCACGCCGGGCAGGGCGCCCAGCAGCCGGCCGAGCTCGATTTCGGTCACCGTTCGCATGCGTGCTCCTCATCGTTGGTGCCGGCGACCGGCGGCCACCGGTTCGCCCCGGCTGAACGCGGTCGACCGCAGGGGCAGCGCCACGCCGGGGGTGTTGAGCAGGACGTCGCGCAGCGGGCGGCGCGGTCCGGCGGCGACCGGCCGGCCGTACCCGATGCGCAGGATCATCTGGGGGAACCAGCGCCCGCCGGGCGGGGCGAGCAGCCGGCGCAGGTGCGCCACCTCCAGCGCCTGGGTCATCGGTTGCGCCGCGAGGCCGTGCACGGTGGCGGTCAGCAGGACGCGCTCCAGGGCCCGCCCGGCGTCGAGCCAGCGGTCTGGCCCCTCGCCGCGGGAGTGCAGCACGACCAGCCGCGGGTGCGTCTCGAAGCGGGCGGTGTCGCGGTCGACACCGGTCAGCTGGAGGCCGAAGTCGCGCAGTGCGAGCGTGGCCGTGATGGACCGCGGCCCGAAGACCGGGACCGGGACGCCGTCGCGCCGCTCGGCGTGGCCGGTGGTCCAGGTCGAAAGCTCGCGGCGGTACCGCGGATCCGCGCGCTGCCAGGCATCGGCCGCGCTGGTGAGCGCGAGCACGGCGCCGCGGCGCACCGGGTCGAGGACCACCAGCCGGATGCCGTCGGCGGCGGCCGCGCGGCGCAGCGCGTCGAGGACCGCGGCCGGGACCACGGTGTCGGTGAACGGCTCGCGGTTGGTCCGCCGGCGGGCGATCGCCCCGGCGAGGGCCAGCGTCGCGGGGCTCGTCCCGTGCCGGGCCACCGGCGTGATCCGGGCCGCCGCGCCCCCGGGCCCGGGCCGCTCGATGCGGGTGACCCAGCCCTCGGCCGCGAGCGCGACCCGCAGGTTGCAGGCGGCCGCGCCGACGCTGATGTGCAGGCCGCGGCGGTCCGGGTCGATCGCGTCGAGGGCCCGCCGGGGATCGGCGAACAGGTCGAACGCGGTCCCGTCGAAGCGGAACCGCCACGGTTGGGTGTTGTGGATCGAGGGAGCGGCGACGGCCGCCCGCAGGCAGGCCGCGGCCGCTCGATCGGACAGCCGCTCGTTCATGCGTCCTCACCTCCGCGCCGGGGCCGCATTCGATGCTCAGCCTGACCCCGCCGGCGGCGCCGGGGCAGAGGCGTTGGTCCCCGTCCGCCGGGACTCGCGCGGGACCCGCCATCCGGGGTGCCGCCCGGCTTGAAGGTCCCGGCCGCGACAGGGCTTTCGGCCCTGGCTCGCCGCCACGGGGCGGAGCAGAGTCCTGCGGTACTGAAGGGGGAATGCAATGGCACGGCTACGACCGCTGAGCCGGGAGCGCTGCCTGGACCTGCTGGCCTCGGTGCCGGTCGGCCGCGTGGTGTTCACGATGCGCGCGCTGCCGGCGATCCGGCCGGTCAACCATCTCGTCGACGGCGACACGATCGTGATCCGCAGCAACCTGGGCAGCGGCCTGGCGTCGTCGGCGACCGCCGACGGGGCCGTGGTGGTCGCCTACGAGGCGGACGTGATCGACCTCGAGCGCCGGACGGGCTGGACCGTCGTGGTCACCGGCGCCGCCCGGCTGGTGCTGGACGAAGAACGGCTGAACCGCTACGAGGGACAGCTGCACCCGTGGGTGGACGACACCATGAACTGCGTGATCGGCATCGACTGCGACCTGGTGACCGGCTACGAGCTCGGCCGCGCCGGCTGACGTCCCGGCCGCTCAGGGAGCGGCCGGGAGCAGCACGGTGAAGGTGGCCCCCTCGCCCGGGACGCCGTCGGCCTCGATGGTGCCGCCGTGACTGGTGACGACCTCGCGGGCGAGGGCGAGGCCGAGCCCGAAGCGCCGCTGGTCGTCGTGGCCGCGGGCGAAGCGGTCGAAGAGGCGTCCGGCGTCGGCCGTGGCGAAGCCGGTGCCGTCGTCGCGGACGACCAGCCGGACGCGGGGCGGGGCCGCGAGCCGGTCGAGCTCGGCCGCGATGTGCCCGCCGGGCGGCGTATGGCTCAGCGCGTTGTCGATCAGGTTGGTGAGGACGCGGCGCAGCGCCGCCTCCCGTCCCAGCACGATCGACGGCTGTTCCGGGTCGGCGCGCAGGCTCAGCTGGACCCGCTGGGATCGGGCGCGGTCCTGGAATCCGGCCACGACGCCGTCGGCCAGCACGCCGAGGTCGACCTCCGTGCCGGCCTCCGCGCGGTTCGCCAGCTGGGTGGACAGCAGCAGGTCCTCGACGATCTCGCCGAGGTGCCGGGTGCCGGCGACGAGGCGGGCGATGTCGGCCGCCATGCCCGGCGGCCCGGCGCCGCCGCGCAGGTCGTGGTCGAGCAGCTGGGCGCGGGTGTGCAGCTGCGCGATCGGGGTGCGCAGCTCGTGGCTGGCGTCGGCGACGAAGCGGCGCTGCCGGGCGAGGGCGTCGCCGAGCGGGGCGGTGGCCCGGCGGGCCAGCAGCAGCCCGGCAACGGCCGCGCCGGCCAGCCCGAGCAGCTCGGCGGCGCCGAGCGCGGCGAGCAGCCGCCGCATCGACGCGTGCAGCGGGGCGAGGCTCCCGACGACCTGCACCGTCGAGGCCCCGTGGCGGCGGGTGACCAGCAGGTAGCCGCCGGCGTCGGCCTGCTCGGCCGGGCCACCGGCGCGGACCCGGTCCAGGGCCGCGCGGTCGGGGAACCCCGGCGGGGCGCCGGCGGTGGCGGCGAGGTTCCCGGCGTCGTCCAGCCGGAAGATCCAGCTGCCGGCCGGCGGGTCGACGACGTCCTCCTCGGTGGCCGCGGTCTGGCCCACCGACGCGGCGAGGGCCGCCCGCTCCTCCCGGTCCACGACGAGCAGGGCGACGGCGCCGACGACCAGCAGGATCAGGGCGATCGCCGCCGTGAGCTGCGCGGTCAGGGTACGGCGGGCCCGGCGCAGCAGCGCGCGGTCGGGATCGGGGCCGGTCACAGGCAGCCGAGCCGGTAGCCGGTGCCGCGCACGGTCGTCACCACGCCGGTGCCGAGCTTGCGGCGCAGGTAGTGCACGTACGTGTCGGCGAGCGACTCGGTGCCCGACTCGGGGAAGACCCTGGCGACGATCTCCCGGCGGCTGAAGACCCGGCTCGGCTGCTCGGCGAGCAGGCGCAGCAGGTCGCTCTCCCGGCCGGAGAGGACCGTCGCGGCGCCGTCGTCCGCGGTGACCATCCGCGTGATCAGGTCGAACTCGGCCGCGCCGACGGCCAGCGTGTGCCCCGCCGGGGCCGGCCGGCGCCGCAGCAGCACGCGGATACGGGCCAGCAGCTCGTCGACGTCGAACGGCTTGACCACGTAGTCCTCGGCGCCGCCGTCGAGCCCGGCGATGCGGTCGGCGACGGTGCCGAGCGCGGTGAGGATCAGCGCGGGCGCCTGCACGCCGCTGCGGCGGAGCCGGGCGAGCAGGTCGAGGCCCTCGATGGCGGGCAGGCGCCGGTCGACGATGAGCAGGTCGTAGCCGCGGGTGAGGGCCTGGTGCAGGCCGGCCTGGCCGTCGCGGGCCAGGTCGGCGGCGTATCCGGCGTTGCCGAGCACCCGCAGGAGCAGCTCGCCGAGCTCGCGGTCGTCCTCGACGAGCAGCACACGGGTCACGGTTGCGCTCCGGGGGGTGGGGCCGCGGGCCCGAGCGCACCGCCGGTGTGGTTCATCACGGGCAGTCTGCGCACCGAAGATTGGAGAACTCCAAGAATCGGATTCCTACCGTTGCCGGGGTAGATCGCCGAACCTCCGGATGGGACCCGCTCATGACCACCGTCAACGGCCTGCCCGCGCACGTGCTGCTGGTGCACGGCATCGTTGTGCTCCTGCCGCTGTGCGCGCTCCTGCTCGTGCTGACCGCGCTGTGGCCCGCCGCCCGCCAGCGGCTGGCCGTCCCGAACGCGATCCTGGGCGTACTGGTGGTGCTCCTCGTGCCGGTGACGACCGACGCGGGCGAGTGGCTGGAGCGGCGGGTGCCCTCGACCGCGGCGCTGCACACCCACACCGAGCTGGGCGACACCGCGCTCTTCTACGCCGTCCCGATCGCGGTGCTGGCGCTGGTCGTGTGGTGGCGGGACCGGGAGGCGCGGGCGGTCCCGGGCCGCCGGACCTACCTGGCGCCGCTGTCGAGCGCGGTGACCGCCGTGGTGGCGGCGCTGGCGCTGGTCGCGGGCGCGGCCGGCGTGTACGGCATCTACCGCATCGGCGACTCGGGCGCCAAGGCCACGTGGAGCGAGACCGCCACCGCACCCGGCCACGACTGACGGCACGCGCGTCAGGGCCGAGCCGGGCGGCCGGGCGGCCCGACCGGCGTCATGAGGTCGCGCGCGGTGGCCGCGGCGAGATGGTCGCGGCGGCGCCGCTGACGAGGGGTGCCGGCCACGCGCGGCCCGCGCGCGTCGAACAGCGCGGGCAGGGCCTCCGGTTCGATCGTGCCGATGACGCGGCCCGACCTGTCCACCACGGCGAGCACCGGCACGCCGCCGTTCTCGACGGCGTCGACGACTTGTTGCAGGCCGGCGTCCGCGCCGACGGTCACGGTTGGGGTCATCACGCGACGAGCGTAGGCCGCGGCCCGGCCCGGTGACAGGCGCGGAAGTCCCGGCCGCGCGGGACGTACGGCCCTGCGCCCGCCGCGTCCGCCCGCGCACGAGGGCTGCGCCCGGCGCGTCGGAGCGCCGGGCGCAGCCCTGGGGTTCGGTCGTGGTGGCGGGCACTCGCGGCTAGGCGTCCGCGTGGTCCTTGGCCGCGGCCGGCTCGGGGACCGCGAAGCCCTGGCTGCGCGGCGTGCGGGCGGCGTGGATCAGGCCGGCCGCGCCGACCAGGAACAGCAGGCCGGAGGCGAGGTAGGCGACGACCGAGGCCTGGGCGGCCTTGGTGCCGAACTCGCTGAAGCCGTACGAGGTGAGCAGCAGGCCGCGCAGGGTCTCGCCCTTGAACACCGTCTCGCGGGCGCCGTTGATGTCGGTGAGCTG
>NZ_JBFAZW010000209.1:0-7524 GCF_040682015.1 Dactylosporangium sp. NPDC051485 | reverse complement strand
AGCGGGCAGCCCAGAAGGCGTCGACCCGGGCCCGGGCGTCACGCTGCACCGCCCGCCGGACCGCGAACGCGGCCCCGAACACCCGCTCCAACACCTGCCGCACCCGCGGCTCACGCACATCCAGCGGCAGACGCAACACCGACACCGGACCCTCGTGCCGCCACGGCACCGCCCGATTCGGCCCCCGACGCCGCGGCCCCGCCCCCGTCACACATCGACACTACCCAACGTACCGCTCAGCCGGACACCCGCGACGACACCTACTACGGAGGGCCAGCAGCTTTGATGACACAGACTTTGATACGCCCCCTAGTTGGGGATCCGATAGGTCCGGACACTGGGTGCCCGGACCTATCGGATCCGTCGGTTGCCGGTCAGCCGCCCGAGATGCCGATCTGCCGGCGGTGGTGCCGGCTTTCGGCGGCCTCGTCCAGGAGGGCGCAGGCCAGGGCGGCATAGGTCAGCGGATTGCCGAAGTCCCGGATTTCGTACCGCGTATCGCCCGGCTTCTCGACCAGCTCCATCGGGGGCGTGAGCACCACCCAGTCGACCGGGCCCGCGTACCGCTCGAGCACGGCCACCTCGTCGGCGCGGGCCTGGGCGAACGGCCGCCACTCGGCCGGGAACCCCGGCTCCTCGAAGACCGCCACGCCGTGCTCGCCGGGGAGGGTGGTGGCGACGCCGACGAGCAGCAGGCGCGGTACCGCCGCCCGCTCCAACCCCTCGAGCAGCGCTCGCATCGCCGGCCCGTACGCGGCCGGGTCCAGATCGGCGGCGTAGACCGCCACGATCGCCGCGTCGTGCCCGCGGGCGACCCGCTCGACGTCCGCGGCGCTGGTGGCGTCGCCGGGCACCGCGTCGGCAACATCAGGATGTCTCGATGGATCGCGGAGCACCGGGGTCGCGTCGACCCTTCGCCGCTCGGCCTCGGCCAGCACCGCCCGGCCGGCCCGTCCACCCGCCCCGAACACCACAACACTCGTCATACCGCGGACGGTAGAACGGGAGACCTCGATAACTGCAAGGTAACTGAGGGCCGCGCTACGGTAAGCCGATGCTGGATCCCCTCCCGCCGGACCTCTTCGATCCCGCCTGCCCGTCGTCCGCGACGCCGTTCCAGATCGGCGACAAGTGGGCGGGCATGGTGCTGGTGTGCCTGGCCGACGGCCCCCGCCGCTTCAGTGAGCTGCGCGTCCCGCTGCGCCGCGTCTCCGCCAAGGTCCTGACCGAGACCCTGCGCGCCCTGGAGCGCGACGGCATGATCACGCGGACGTCGTACCCCGGGATCCCACCCCACGTCGAGTACGCCATCACCGACCTCGGCCGCACCCTCTTCCCGGCCATGGAGGCCTGCCGCGCCTGGGCGGCGCGACACCTCCCCGCCGTCGAGTCGGCCCGCGCGGCCTACGCGCTGCGCAAAGCATGATCCCGCGCACGTACCGCCGCTACGTCGCGATCGGCGACAGCACCACGGAGGGCCTGGACGACCCGGACGGCCGCGGCGGCTACCGCGGCTGGGCCGACCGCTTCGCCGAACACGTCGCCCGCGCCCAGTTCGGCGGCGTTGTCGAGTACGCCAACCTCGCCATCCGCGGCCGGACCACGGCCCGCATCCGGGCGGAGCAGCTGCAGCCGGCGCTCGACCTGCGCCCCGACCTCGCCACGGTGGTCGCCGGCATGAACGACATCCTGCGCAAGTCCTTCGACCTGGCCGCCGTGGCCCGCGACATCCACGCGATGCAGCACGCGCTGGTCGCCCAGGGCGCGACCGTCCTCACGTTCACCCTGCCCGACCCAGCCCCGGTCATGCCGATGGCCCGCCCGCTGCGGGGCCGGGTGCTCGCCCTGAACGACGAGATCCGCAAGGTCACCGCGGACAGCGGCGCGATCCTGCTCGACCTGGGCGCGTACCCGGTCGCCTCCGACCCTCGCCTCTGGGGCGACGACCGCCTGCACGCCAACGGCGCGGGCCACGAACGCATCGGCGCCGCGCTCGCGTACACCCTGGGCCTCCCGGGCTTCGACGACTCCTGGGCCGCGGAGCTCCCACCGCTGTCCGTGCGCCGCCGCCACCAGGTCGTCGCCGCCGAGCTCGCCTGGGTGCGCCGTCACATGCTGCCCTGGGCCGGCCGCCACCTGCTCGGCCGCTCGTCGGGCGACAACCGCGAGTGCAAGCGCCCCGCCCTGGCCCCGGTCGTCCTGCTCGACCCCTGACCCGCCGCCGTCGGCGGTCACCTCCGCGGTCGCCCGTCGCGGTCACCGTCCCGTGGTCACTCTCCGCGGGTGCCGTCCGTGGCCGCTGTCCGTGTCGCCGTGCGTGGTCACCCGTCGTATGGTCACCCTTCGCGGGTGCCGTCCGCGGCCTCTGCCGTGTTGCGGTGCGTGGTCGCCGTGCTGTGGTCACCCTCCGCGGGTGCCGTCTACGGTCGCCTCTGTGGTCCCCCTTCGTGGTTGCCGTGCGCGGTCCTTCGTGGCGGGTCAGAGGGTGAGGACGATCTTGCCCCGTATGTGGCCGGACTCGCTCAGGTCGTGGGCGGCGGCGGCCTCGGCCAGTGGGAAGGCGCGTTCGACGGGCATGGTGAAGCGGCCCTCGGCGTACAGGTTGGCGACCTCCATCAGGGTGGGCCACGCGCGGCCCTCGGAGCCGTCCGTCACGCGGGCGCCGTGGCGGGGCGCGTCGAAGTCGGCGATGCTCACCACGTCGGCCGGGGTGGGAGTCAGCGTCACGAGGTCGGCGACGGCACCGCGGCCCGCGGTGTCCAGCGCCGCGTCGATGCCGGCCGGGGCGATGGCACGGACGCGGCCGGGCAGGCCGGGGCCGTAGGTCACCGGGGTAGCGCCCAGCCCGCGGAGGAAGTCGTGGTTGCGCTCGCTGGCGGTGCCGATGACCGTGACACCGCGGGCGACCGCGAGCTGGACGGCGGCGATGCCGACGCCACCGGCGGCGCCGTTGACCAGCAGGGTGCTGCCCTTCTCCACGGCGAGCAGGTTGAGCGCGCGGCCGGCCGTCTCGACCACGTTGGGCAGGCCGGCCGCCTCGCCGAACGGCATGGCCCGCGGCTTCGGCGTCCAGACGCGCAGCACCGCGAGCTCGGCCGCGGCGCCGCCGACGGCCACCCCGAAGACCTCGTCGCCGACCGCGACGCCCTCGACCCCCTCACCGACGGCGTCGACCACCCCGGCGGCGTCGGAGTGCGGCACCACCGGCAGCCGGGTCGGGGTGGTGTCGCCGAAGGCCCCGCTGCGCAGCTTCCAGTCGTACGGGTTGACGCCCACGGCCCGCACCGCGATGCGGATCCGGCCGGCCGGGGCCTGCGGCTCGGGCAGCTCGACGACCCGCAGGACGCTCGACGGCCCATACTCGGAATACTGCAACGCCCTCAACGTCGTCTCCTGGTCAGGTGTTGAGCGGTCGGCGGGCGATCAACAGGACGTGGGTGTCGGGCCAGCCGAGCGGTGTGCTGTCCAGTGTGGACAGCTGCGCGTAGGGCCGGATGCGGTTGTCCACGATCCAGTCGTTGCGCCACGAGTGGGAGGCCGGGTCGACCTCGAAGCCGACGTCGGTCAGCAGGGACTTCCAGTCGGCGAACTCCAGGCCGCAGAACTGCTCGTGGGCCTCCGACAGCCAGTTGTCCGGATAGTCCTTGTGGGTGAGGAACTCCATGGCGTCGCCGAGCGCGATCTCGACGGCCCCGGGGTTGGCCGGGTCGCCCAGGTCCTTGTACTCCAAGGGAAAGTGGAAATCGGCGGCGAACCGGTCGAGGCGGGCCCGGGTGGGCAACCCGGCGACCAGGGCGGCGATCTCGTCCCGCGAGAGCCCGTCCAGCGACGGCACCGCCGGGCTGCCGGCGGCCGTTGCGCCGGGCACCGGCGGGGTGGGGCCACCCTGCAGGGTGAGGCGAACGCGGCGGAGACGGTCGTCGGGGCCGCAGACGTCGGAGTTGATCCAGACGCCGCCGGGGACGGTCTGGTCGTAGATGGCCCGGGCGAAGGCACGCAGGGAGGCCATGCGGTCGCCGTACGACCAGATCTCGTGGGTCAGGGCGAAGGTCAGCGTGGTGTCGATCGAGCGAGGCGGGAAGACGGCCCCGCCCAGCACGTTGCGGCAGTAGAAGTAGACGTTGGGGTTGCTGAACCAGCCCTGGGCCTTGCGGTGCACGCACTCCTCGTAGAGGTGGCGGGCGACCTCGACACCGATCAGGTCGCTCTCGCGCAGCGCCGGCTCGCGGTCGGCCAGGGCGAGCACCGCGCCGGCGCCGCAGCCGACGTCGACGATCCGGCCCGGGCGCACGTGAGCGCGGACCGTCTGCCACTTGCGCTCGGCGCTCGCCTCGAACGCCTCCGCGTAGGTGCGGTAGTCGCGGGTCGTGGTGAGCCCGCCCTCCTCGCCGACGACCGGGTCGTTGACCACCATCGCGACCTGCTCGTCGAGCCGATAGCGGTCGTACACGTCCACGGTCGCCGGGTGGGCCAGCTCCCGCCAGGCCGGGTCGCCGGAGGCCACGCGCAGGAGCACGTCCCACGGCCGCAAGGGAGCCGGGCCGGCGTCCGTCTGGCCGACGGCGGCATCGCCTCCGACACCGCTCGCGCCGGCCGCCTGTGCACCCGGCGCTTGGACCGCCCGGGCACCCGGAGAGCCGGTGGCTCGGGCACCTGGAGATTGGGCCGCCTGCGCATCCCGAGGTCGGGCGGCCTCGGCGGTCCGGAAGCGAGCGGCTTGGCCGCCTGGAGACGAGGCCGCTTGCGCATCCGCCGGGCGAGCCGTCGGGGCGTCCGCGGGGCGGGGCGCCGGGGTGACCGGCGAGGCGAAGTCAGGGTCGGCCTCGACGAGGGCGATGGAGAAGCCCAGGGCCGAGTAGAGCGCGGCGACCTCCGGCGTGGAGCAGGCGACCACCGTGTCGGCCGGGGTGAGGCGGTGACCGAGGACCGACTCCACGCTCTTGAGCGTCACCTCGGCGAACCGGTCGGTGCGTGCCGCGTCGAAGACGGGGACGACCAGGGAGCGCAAGCCCTCCTCGACGCTGAATCGCTCGATGGCCGCCTCCCGGCGGTCGTAGGGGAGCGGGTTGCGCTTGGTGTTCTGGTGGTTGGCGCTGGTCACCGCCCACACGATCGTTGTCGCGGTGCCGAGTCCCGCGCTTTGAAGGTCTTCACCCGCACCGTCCTCGACCAGACCGCGCAGGTAGACCGCTTGGAAGCGGGTCAGCAGGTGGTGCCGGCCGGGGAAGAGGACGAAGCGGGCCATGTCAGGGCCGGGGGTCCGCGTGTTGGACGACCTCGAACTCCAGCAGGCTGGAGCCGGTCGCGACGGGTTTGGCGCGCTCGCCGGAGTGGGCCTCGCGGGCCGGGCCGTTGGCCCACGCCTGGAAGTGCTCCTCGGATTCCCACTTGGTGTAGACGAAGTAGCGCGTCTCGCCGGCGGTCGGGCGCAGCAACTCGAAGCCGAGGAAGCCGGGTGCGTCCTCGACCGCGCCGTGCCGGGCGCCGAAGCGGCGCTCCAGTTCGGGGCCCGCGCCCTCGGGGACCTCGATCGCGTTGATCTTCACGACTGCCATGACCCAACCCTAGCGGCCGGGTATGACAAAAACCCGGTCACCCAGGGGACCGTAACGGGGTGGGGCCTGGCCGGGAGCGGGTGGAACAATCGGCGCCATGACCGATGTCCTCGAAGACCTGCAGTGGCGCGGCCTCATCGCGCTCTCGACCGACCTCGACGAACTCCGCGCGGAGATGGCGAAGGGGCCGATCACCTATTACTGCGGCTTCGACCCCACGGCTCCCAGCCTGCACATCGGCAACCTCCTGCAGGTGCTCACCGTCCGGCGGCTGCAGCTGGCCGGGCACCGCCCGCTCGCCCTGGTCGGCGGCGCGACGGGGCTGATCGGCGATCCGCGGCCCTCGGCCGAGCGGCAGCTGAACTCGGCGGACACCGTCGCGGAATGGGTCGAGCGGATCAAGCGGCACATCGAGCCGTACCTCGACTTCACCGGCAGCAACGCGGCGCAGATCGTGAACAACTACGACTGGACCGCGCCGCTGTCGGCCATCGACTTCCTGCGCGAGATCGGCAAGCACTTCCGGGTCAACAAGATGCTGACCAAGGACGCGGTGAGCGCGCGGCTGAACTCCGACGCCGGCATCAGCTACACGGAGTTCAGCTACCAGATCCTGCAGGGGATGGACTTCCTGGAGCTCTACCGGCGTTACGGCTGCAAGCTGCAGACCGGCGGCAGCGACCAGTGGGGCAACCTCACGGCCGGCACCGACCTGATTCATCGCGTGGAAGGTGTTTCGGTACATCTCCTGGCCACGCCCCTGCTGGTGAACTCGGCCGGGGAGAAGCTCGGCAAGTCCACCGGCGGCGGGAGCCTGTGGATGGACGCGGAGATGACCAGCCCCTACGCGCTGTACCAGTACTTCGTGAACCTCGAGGACGCGTTGGTCGGCGGGCTGCTGCGCAAGCTCACCTTCCTGGAGCGCGAGGAGATCGAGGAGATCGAGAAGGAGAGCGCGGAGCGGCCTTCGGCGCGGATCGGGCAGCGGCGCCTCGCCGAGGAGATGACCAAGCTCGTGCACGGGCCGGAGGAGACGGCGCAGGTGATCGCGGCGAGCCAGGCCCTGTTCGGGCGGGGTTCGCTCGGCGAGCTCACCGCGTCGACCCTCCGCGCGGCGCTCAGCGAGGCCGGCCTTGTGTCCGCCCCGACCGGCTCCACGGTCGCCGACCTGTTCATCGCGGCCGGGCTCGCCTCCAGTCGCAACGAGGCGCGGCGGACGGTGGCCGAAGGCGGCGCGTACGTGAACAACGAGCGGGTCGGCGACGCCGAGGAGGTCGTGCCGGCCGAGCGTGCGCTGGCGGGCGGCCTGCTGGTGCTGCGCAAGGGCAAGCGCACGTTCGCCGGGGTCGAGTTCGTCGCCGGATGATTTGGCGGTCCCGCCGGGCGTGCCGTAGCTTGGGCAGTCGCTGCGGCCCCCGGCGCGGCCGTCATCACCAAAGAGAGTGATCGATTTGGTGGTGATCCCAAAGCCGGGTAACGTAGATGACCGGCAGGGAAACGGACGACATAGCGGAGCGCAAGACGCGCCGCGGCGGACGGCCTGTCGCAATCAAAGCGATCATCAAACCGGGTGACCGGCGAGTGATCGTGCCCGCAGAAACGTTCGGCGAACGCGATTTGGACGCCAGACGCGAAGCGGGTAAGGTAGATGACCGGCAGGGAACACGGACGAGGCACGCGGGTCGCGAAAGCGAGCCGCAGCGGACGTCCTGCCGACATAATACGGCACTCGACCGGGCAACCGGAAGAGCTGCCACGTGTCCGAAAACGGGACATAGTTCGCAAACACGAACTTGACACCGCAAAACGGGCCTGCTAGACTAGATAGGAACGAAACGCCCCGGGCGTAACCGAGCTGACAAGGCGAGGTTCGGCGGTGTGTGTTGGTTGTTTGAGAACTCAACAGGGTGCTTGTTAAGCCAGTGCCAAATGATTATTACCCCGTGGCACGGGTCCTTTCGGATTGCGT
>NZ_JBFAZW010000208.1:0-7691 GCF_040682015.1 Dactylosporangium sp. NPDC051485 | reverse complement strand
CTGGTCGTGCGCAGCTTGAACAGTTCCGCCCGGACCAGACGTGTCATCGGATGGCCGCCTTCGCGTGGGTAAGGTGCCGACCCGGCGCCGTTGCGTATCCCCGACCCGCTACGCGGCGGCGGGCTCGCTCACCACGTCGGTCGACGTGCCGAACTTCCACGTCCACTCCAAGCGGTGCCGCCCGAACGGACGGCGCGAGCCCTTCCCGGCCCGCAACAGCCGGATGTCGGCCACCGTGTTGATGATGTCCCGCTTCACCGCCACCTCATCGCCGAGGGCAGCCCACGCGCTCACCGCGTCGTCGCCGATCCGGCCACGCAGCACCGGCGGGATACCCGCCTCCTTCGCCGCCGCCTCGTGCGCCTCGATCTGCGCCAACAGCCCCCGCTCACTGCGGGCGAAGCTGATCGCGGTCACCTCGCCGCGTTCAGCGAGCTTGCGCCACTCCTCCAACTCCGCCCGCAACCGCTGCGCCTCCGCACGGGCGTGCGCCACCTGCTCGTCACTGCTGGCGTCGGCGGTCAGGTCCGCGAACACCTCCGGGCGGGCCAGCCACGCCACCACGGCCCGCTGCACGAACTCGTCCAGGACGTCCGCGGTCACCGCCGCGCACCGCTTCTTCAAACACGAATACACCTGACCCTGCCAGCCGTGTCGGTTCACCTTCGTCATCGACAGCGGCCCGTCGCACACCCCACAGCGGACGACGTAGGACAGCAAGTGGACGGCCCGTCCCGCCCGCGTCGTCGTCCGGGACGGGTCCTCCAGCAAGCGGACGGCCGCCCAATGCGTCTCTTCGTCCACGAGCCCGTCCCACTGCCCGTCCCCGACGACCTCACCGCGTAGCACCCGCTTGCCGATGTACGCCGGGTTCAAGGCCATCTTGCGGATGACGCCCCGCCGCCACGTCGACCCTTCCGGGGACGGCACGCCGCGGGCGTTGAGCTGCTGCTCGATCGTGATCAACGGCACCCCGGAGGTGATCTTCTTGTAGATGTCCCGCACCACTCCCACATGGGTGTACGTCGACTCCGCCTCCGTCTCCGGCGCGGTCGCCGTGCGGATCTCGTCGTCGGCCTCCTGCCGCAGGAACGCGCGGGTCCGCTGGTCGTACACCCGGCGGAACCCGTATGTCACCTTGCCGTGCGGGCGGCCGGCCTCGGCCGCGCCGACGATCCCGCGCAACACGTTGTCGCGGATCGAGTCGGCCAGCCACTCCGCCTGGACCGCCTGGAAGCCCAGCATCATGCGGTCGTTCTTGTCCCGCAGGTCGTACAACACCCCGCCGACCAGCCAGAAGTACATCCCGACCTGCGTGCACAGGTCCCGGATCTGCACATACACCGCGAGGTCGCGCTGGTTGCGGGAGATCTCCCACACCACCAGCACATCCAGCTTGCCCTCCCGGATCACGTCCATCAGCCGCTCGAAGTCCTCACGGGTCTTCGTGGCGTGCCGCGACGCGGACCGGTGATTGTCCGTGAACGACATCGACGGCGGACACGTCCACCCGTACCGCGTCACCTCGGCCGTGTTCAGCACGCCCTGATCGTGGACGCTCTTGCCCTGTTCCTTCTTATCCTGGCTGGCCCGCTGGTAGCGGCCCGCCCGCACGTCCGCACCGCCCGCCACCAGGTCGCCCTTGGTGGCGAACTGCGACCGCTGCCCTACCCGCTTGACCTGCCGTACCATCGGTAATGCCCTCCCCATTCACGCGCTGGCCTGCTAATATCGACCTTAGCAGCTAACGCTTCTTAGGAGTCCCGGCGGAGCACCCCAGCGCCTCGGCCACCTCGTCGATCGGCCGGTCGAGCAGGAACCGCATCACGAGCACGGCCCGCTGCCGCGGCGGCAGCCGCCGCAGCGCGTCCACGAGCTGTCCCCGGTCCTCGACCCCCGCGTACGACTCACCGCCGGCCCCGTCCCGGTGCGCCGCGACCAGCTGCACGCGCGCCCAGGGCTGCCGCTTCTCGTCGATCGCCGCGTGCACGAGCATCCGGTGCACGTACGCGTCGACGTTGTCGCTGCGCGCGACGCGCCGCCAGTGCTGGTACACCTTGGTGATCGTGGTCTGCACCACGTCATCGGCCCGGTGTCCGTCCCCGCCGCACAGCAGGAACGCGGCGCGGTGCAGCGCCGGGAGCCGCGCCGACACGTAGTCGACGTAGCCCCGCTCGTCACCGGCCCGGGAGCTTCCCCGCATCCGCCGTCCTCTCGGTAGCCGTTCACCCAACCGACGGGCCCACGGCGGGCAAAGGTTGAGTGCCGCAGGCGGCATAATGCCCGTCATGCAACGGCCACAGGAGCTGGCGATCGCGCACGTGGCGGGGCTGGCCACCGGGGGTGCCGGCCATCCGCGGTGGCGGGTGACGCTGCACTTCCACCCCGACCGGCTGGCGGGCGGGGAGCCGATCCTCGCGGCGATGGCCCGCGACGGCGTGTACCGCTCGCAGTTCGAGACGGGCACCAGCAACGGCGGCCTCACCGCACACGTCGGCGGGGACCGGTGGCGCTGGGAGAGCCGCATCTTCAACGGGGCGTACGACGACGCGGCGGCCGGGCACCGGCCGAAGTACGGCTCGCTGAACTTCCGGCGGCGCACGGTCGGCGGTTCGCCGCGCTTCGGCTCCGCGCACCTGCGGCTGCGGCCCGAGGCCCTCGCGCGCACCACGTTCTGCTACCCGGACAGCTTCTTCGAGCCCGAGCACTTCGGGGTGGCCACGGGCCTCACGGACCTGGTCGCGCTGGCCGAGCGCGACGACACGGACCCGCTCGACGACTACGTGGAGGCCCAGGTGCACGGCGTTGTGGACCTGGCCGCCGACGTCGAGGCGCTGGTCCTCGACCCCTGCTACCGCGACTCCCCCGTCGCGGCCCTCGCCGAGGGCCTCGGCTGCCCGATCGAGTGGCACGGCGGCTTCGCGCTGGAGACCGGCGAACTGCGGCGGCACCCGGAGTACCGCGGCCAGGAGTTCGTCGAGCTCGGGCTGGAACTGGCCCGCGGCGGACGCCTCGACGCGCGCATCGTCGGGGACGCGGCCCGCACCGGGCGCCACGACGAGCAGGCGCTCAAGCGGGTCTGGCACTACGTGGCGCGGTTCGGCAGCCCGGAGATGCGACCGTCGTCGTGACCCGGACGGCTTGACCCGACACCGCCACCTGGCAGTAACACGCGGGTCCGCAAAACCTGCTACCGCAGCAGGCCGGCGAGCTGCGCGTCCCAGCCGTCGGTGTGCACGACCCGCCCCACGAACCGCTCCCGCAGGATGCGCAGCGCGGGCAGCCGCTCGGCCGCCTTGCGGTACTGCGAACCGGCCGAGGATGCGTCGGCGTAGATGCCCTCGACCCGGAAGCCCAGCAGGTCCAGCGCGCGGTTGAGCTGCGCCGCCTGGTCGGCGTCGCGGCAGCCGAACACGTAGGTGGCGTGGTCGGGCCCGTTGAGCACCTCGTACACCAGGTGCCCCGACGGGGTCAGGCACAGCAGGAACGCGAGCACGGCCGGGTCGTCGGCGTCGGTGAGCGCGGCGTAGTCGGTGTGGGCCGGGGTCACGTTCTCGTGCGGGAAGACGGAGCGCGGCAGGTGGGGGCCGCCGGCCGACACGCCCTGCAGGCCGCCCATGCCGAGCATCCCGTAGGCCAGCGCCGGGCCGAGGGAGGCGAACGGGCCGTCGAAGCCCATCGCGTACGGCGGGCCGGCCGACATCATGCCGGCGGCGAACATGCCGGAAGCCCCGGAGGCGAAGTAGCCCCCACCGCCGTCGTGGTCGAACACCGGCGGCCGGGCCGAGTCGCGCCACGGGCCGGCGCCGGAGCCTTCCCGCTGTACCGAAACCGTCTGCTTGAACCCGAGCCACGCCTGGCCCCGGCCGAGCAGTTGCCGGGCGATCGCGGCCCGTTCGGGCGCGCAGGCGGCGTCGAGCAGGGCCGGGAAGACGGTGGGCTCGACGGCCTCGAGGTCGGCGCGGGCCGCGGCCAGGCCGTCGCGCAGCAGGGCGGCGACCGAGCGCAGCGCGACCGGGCCGAGGCCGGGCAGGAGGGCGGCGAGGAAGTGTGCGGTGCGGCCGGAGGCGGCGCCGACCCGGGCCCGCAGCAGGTCGAGGAACTCGCTGGTGCGGCGGGCCAGGCGCCCGAGCGCGATCGGGGGCCGCCCCGGCACCTCGACGAGGATGGTGTACCCCGACGCGTCGGTCGTCACGCCCCGGACGAATGGGTACGGGACCTTCTCGGCCAGCCCGCCGGCCGGCACGATGACCAGGGCGTCGTCGTAGAGGCGCAGGTCGGCCGGGACGCCGTCGGCCGCGCCCGGGAAGGTCTCGGCGGTGCCGACGCCGTCGAGCAGCAGGACCTGCTCGGTGTCGGTGACCCGCGCCTCGGACAGCTCGGCGAGGAACTGGGTGCGCAGGTTGCCGAGCCGGCTGAGCTCCAGCCGGGCCCCGTCGCCGAGGTGGAGGCCGATGACGTACGGCTGCGGCTCGTCGATGCCGACGATGTCCCCGGGCGCGACCCGCAGCACGGCGCCCGCCTGCGGCGTCACGACCAGCGCGCCGCCGGCCATCTCGGCGGTGCCGTCGCCCTCGTCGAGCAGGGCACCGCCGGATGCGATGAGGCGGAAGTGCACGTCAGGCCGTCGACTGGCCGCATTCGGCGCAGAACATCGCGCCGGGCGCGGCCGGCGTGCCGCAGTTGCCGCAGAACTTCTTCTGCTGCGCCGGGGCCGCGGCCAGCGGCGTGCCGCAGTGCTGGCAGAACTTGCCGCCGCCGGTCTCGTTCATGCACGACGGGCACCGGCCGACGGCCTGGTCGCGATAGTTGACGTCGCGCGTCCAGTCCACCTGCTGGATTTTGTCGTGCAGCTGGTTGACCTGCGCGGCGGCCTGCATGCCGGCGATCTCCTGGTCGAGGCGCGGGGCGCAGCTGGTGCACAGCCCGCGGTCGTGATTCCAGCAGACCTGCTGGCAGACCCACTGGCCGCAGCGGTGACACTGGTTGAAGTGCACCTGCATCTCTTGGGCGGCCTTCGCGAGCGCCTTGTCGCGGGTCGAGCCGCGCGTGCCGTCGCGCATCCACTCGGCGTCCCAGCCGATCTGCGAGGCCTTGGAGCCGATCTCGCCGCCGAGCAGGTCACCGCCCATGCGCAGCAGGCGCCCGCCGAAGCCGGTGACCGAGTGCTGGAACGACGAGGAGTACCCGTTCCCGCATCGCATGCAGTTGAACTCGAACTGGTAACCCTCTCGGGTCGAGTGGTCCGAGTAGTTGTTGGTGAACGGCACCATGCCAGCCATCGGCAGACGACCCCTATCGAAGAGCAACTCGGCTTAACATGCATGTTGTACCTGTTGCTCAGCGTAAGCATGATCGGCAAGTCGGGCATATGACATCGCCTGATCGGCCGTCCGACCAGCCGAAGGCCTTACCCGGCGCGGTACAGCCCGGCGTTACGACGGGCCCATTGCGCGAACGAACCCGCCTTGCGTCCCAGCACCCGCTCGACGTCCGGGCTCACCGCCCGCTCCTGCGCAGTCGGCCGGCCGAGGATCTCCAGGGTGCCGTCGGCGACCGGCTCGGGCATGAACCCCAGCATCTGCGCCCGGGCCTCCTCCGGCGCCTGCTCGACGAACCGGACCGGCGCGCCGATCGCCTCGCCGATGGCCGCCGCCCGCTGCGGCGGTGTGGTCGCCTCGGGGCCGGTGAGCACGTACGTCTGCCCGGCGTGCCGCCCGTCGAGCAGCCCGGCCGCGGCGACGGCCGCGATGTCGTCCGGGTCGACGATGGGGAGGGCGACGCTTGCGTACGGCGCGTACGCGGCCCGCTCGGCCCGGACGGACGGCACCCAGGCGTACGCGTTGCTGGCGAAGCCGCCCGGGCGCAGGATCGTCCAGTCCATCCCGCTGTCCTTGACGACGTCCTCGAGTGCCCGCAGCGGGGCGTGCGAGACGGCGTCCGGGCGGGTGCCGGCGGCCTGGGACGACTGCAGGACGATGCGCCGTACGCCCGCGGCCTTCACTGTTTCGACGATGGCCCTGCCGTCGAGGTGGGCGCCGGCCCCGCTGACCAGCAGATAGAAGGCCTCGGCCCCGTCGAGGACCGCCGCGAGGCTCCCCGGGTCGGCGAGGTCCGCGCGGATATGGCGGGCTCCTCGCGGTACGACATCCGGTGCATTGCGGGAAACCGCCGTCACCTCGGCGCCCGCCTCGACCAGCCCCGCCACGAGGGGCCGCCCGACGTTGCCCGTCGCCCCTGTCACCACGATCATGACCTGCTCCTTTGTGCCGTTGCGTTGCTTTCGCAGGGAAAGCTAGCATCGGGGAGACAGTAGGTACCTAGAGGAAAGTGGCTATGCGTGAAGAGACCACGCCGGAGCTGGCGTGCCCGATCTCCCCGGTCGTCGACATCGTCTTCAGCCGATGGACGACCCCGATCCTGTGGACCCTGCACGAGCACGGCCGGATGCGGTTCAGCGAGCTGGAGCGCCAGATCGGCACCATCACGGCAAAGGTGCTGACCCAGCGGCTGCGGCAACTGGAGCGCGACGGCCTGGTGGTGCGCACCTACACGCCCGAGATCCCGCCGCGGGTGGAGTACGAGATCAGCGAGGTCGGCCGCAGCCTGGGCCCACTGTTCGCCTCGCTGTCCGAATGGGCCACCCAGCACCTGCCCATCGTGGACGCGGCCCGGGCCTCCTACGACACCTCGGGCCGCCCACGCCCATGAACGCATCTAGGTACTCAGAACCGGCCACGCGAACGCCAGCAGGGCAACGGCGGCCCCGAGCAGCGCGGTGTTGACACCGCGGGTCGGCACTGGCAGCGCCGCCACGGCAAGCAGGATGACAGCGATGATGTAGAGCACTGCTTGAGTCGACATGGTCCGATCGATGCCCATCCACCGTCCACATGAAACACTCGTGACGCAGGCTCGGCTTTCCGACCATCGGCCTGTTCGACCCCGCCTCCCCCGCCGCCGGCCACGCTGGAGCTCATCGCGCTCGGGCCGGAAGTGGCTGACCCGCTCCAAGGTGGCGGCGTCGAACAGGTCGTGCCGGTCTCGCCGACGAAGGCGCCAGCCCGGTCGACGGCGACGCATCTGGGCTGCTGCAGCCCCGGCCAGCCGATCACGGCCCCGGCGGAACGCGGCCAGGGGGCCCATCGCCACACCGCATCCTGGCCATGGGCGTCGGCGAGCTCGCGCCTGCTCAGGTCCGCGGCGGCCGGCACGTCCGGGAGCCGGCGCATCGAGGCACACTCATCTGCCGCTGAGGCAGCACGTCGGCCACAACCCGACAACGGTCACGCTCCGTGCCTTTCGCCGGATTGTGCCGGCGCCCGGTCCTGCTTGATATGCAGGTGATCGTGAGGCTCCTTGAACTGGGCACACAGTGCCTCGATCACGCTACATATCACGCATTATGCGGCCCGCCAGGGCGCAGGTGATCGAAGATCACCCGCATAATGCCGATGAGCGCGTATTCACTGCAAAGCTCCGCCGGTGGCGCGTTGGGATAATGCTCGACCTTTCGCAGGCTTCGGCGGAATTGGCAGCCGGCCGGACGTAACAGATGCAAGAACCGGCTGCGATACGCCGCCGACGAGCGCGGACGGCGACCGATTGTGCGACGCGTTGCCGCACCGGCGGGCCGGCGTGACGGCGGCGGTGGTGTTGGTGCGCGACGGCCCGCGCGGGCGCGCCCGGAC
>NZ_JBFAZW010000207.1:5492-7704 GCF_040682015.1 Dactylosporangium sp. NPDC051485 | reverse complement strand
GCACCGCCGCCGCCCCCGGGGCGAACGCCGCCGTCCGGTCGCGCCGGCCCGGCCGGGGCTGCGCGGGGGCGGAGCCCCGGACCGTGGCGGCCACCTGGGCGGCGGCCGGGTCGTCCTGGCCAACCAGGGCGAGCAGCACCTGCTGGGCGGTCGGCCGCTGGTCGGGCTCGGCGCGCAGGGCCCGGCGCACCACGTCGGCGAGGGCCGTGTCGAGGCCGATCAGGTCGGGCTCGCCCGGGTCGGCCCGGTTGACCGCGGCCTCGCGCAGCGGCATGCGGCCCGTGCCGGCCCAGGCGACGAGCAGGCCCCAGGCGTACACGTCGCTGGCCTGGCTGGGCGGCCAGCCCCGCACCTGCTCCGGGGCCAGCCAGCCGGGGGTGCCGAAGGTGGGCCCGGCGCCGCCGTGGTGGCCGCCGGACTGCCCGAGCAGCCGGGCCACGCCGAAGTCGATGACCTTCGGCCCGAAGGGCGACAGCAGCACGTTGCGCGGGCTGAGGTCGGCGTGCACCAGGCCGACGGCGTGGATGGCGGTCAGCGCGGCGGCCACCCCGACCGCGACCGCCTCGACCTGGCCCGCGAGGGGGCCGTTGGCGGTGGCGTAGTCGTGCAGGGAGGGGCCGGCGACGTACTCGGTGACCAGGTGCGGGACCGGGCCGTCGAGGGCGACGTCGAGCACCCGGGCGGTGCAGAACCCGGCGACCCGCGACGCCGCGGCCGCCTCGGCGGCGAAGCGGTGCCGGAACATCGGGTCGCCGTGCAGCGCCGGGTTGATGACCTTCAGGGCCACGCGCCGGTCGTCGGGGGCCTCGGCGAGGTACACCGTGCCCATCCCGCCGACGCCCAGCAGGCCACGCAGCCGGTACGACCCGACCGAGGCCGGGTCGTCGGCGCGCAGCGGCGCGGGTGGGTCCCCCATGGAAGCCATGGTGCCTCACCCGCGCACAGCGGACGGAATCACCGCCGCACCCGCGGCGGGCGTTACCGATTCGTTGCTCAGGCGGCGCCGGCGCGCCGGGCCGCGAGCAGGGCCGCGCCGACGATGCCGGCGTTGTTCTGCAGCGCCGCCGGCACCACCTTCGTCGGCACGTCGACCATGTGCAGGAACCGCTCCGCCTTCTTGCTGACCCCGCCGCCGATGATGATCAGGTCGGGCCACAGCAGCGCGTGCAGGTGACGCAGGTACGTCTGCACCCGCTCGGCCCACTGCGGCCATCCGAGGTCCTCGCTCTCCCGGATGCGGTCGGAGGCGTAGTCCTCCGCGTCGCCGCCGTGCAGGTGCAGCCCGCTCATCTGCAGGTGCCCGAGCTCGGTGTTGGGCACCAGGTGCCCGTCGATGAACAGGGCGCTGCCGATGCCGGTGCCGAACGTGACCATGACGACCAGCCCGCCGACGCCCTTGCCCGCGCCGTACTCCAGCTCCGCCACCCCGGCCGCGTCGGCGTCGTTGAGCACGGTCACCGGCCGGCCGAGGGCCTCGGTGAACAGCTGCTCGGCCGGCGCGTCGACCCAGGACTTGTCCACGTTGGCGGCCGTCTTCGTCACGCCGTGCTGCACCACCGCCGGGAACGTGATGCCGACGCTGGCGGCCGGGTCGAAGGAGCCGGCGACCGCCTTGACGGTGGCCACCACGCTGGTCACGTCGGCCGGCTGCGGCGTCTCGATCCGGACCCGGTCGGCCGCGAACACACCGGTGGCGAGGTCGACCGGCGCCCCCTTGATGCCGGACCCTCCGATGTCGATTCCCAGGACGACCACAACTGCTCCTTCACCGTCAGGGCTCCGCGTTGTACCGTGCGGCTAACCCAATCATGGCCGGAGCCGAGCGTGATCACCGGGGGAACGCGCTCACCCCGGGTAGGCGCCCACCGTGTCGCGGATCTCGAAGCCGGCGGTCTTATCGGCGGAGCGGGCGCAGTGCGCGCAGCAGTAGAACCGGCCCGACACCTCCGCGCCGTGCCCCACGATGCGGGTGCCGCAGTGCTCGCACACCGGCGCCAGCTTCTGGATGGCGCACTCGAACGAGTCGAACGTGTGCGTCCCCCCGCCGACCGTGCGCACCTCGAAGGCCATGTAGTAGTCGTTGCCGCAGGTCTCGCAGACCGCCATTGTCAATCCCCCGTGGCTCGCTGTTGACAGTTCCGCTCTTCGGCTTGCGCGTCTTCGGCTTGCGCGCTTGCGCGCTTGCGCGTCTTCGGCTTGCGCGCTTGCGCGT
>NZ_JBFAZW010000207.1:0-5395 GCF_040682015.1 Dactylosporangium sp. NPDC051485 | reverse complement strand
GCGTCTTCGGCTTGCGCGCTTGCGCGTCTTCGGCTTGCGCGCTTGCGCGTCTTCGGCTTGCGCGTCTTCGGCTTGCGCGTCTTCGGCTTGCGCGCTTGCGCGTCTTCGGCTTGCGCGCTTGCGCGTCTTCGGCTTGCGCGTCTTCGGCTTGCGCGTCTTCGGCTTGCGCGCGGAAGCGCTTCGGCTTCCGCACGAAAGCCTGACCGGCCCGGGCCGCGAGCCGCAACGGATCAGGCGGAATTCCCCCGGCGGATCACCAGCAGGGCGACGTCGTCGTCGGTGTCGTCACCCAGGCGCCGAGCCGGTCCATACCCTCGTCGAACGTGAACCCCCGCCGCTCGATGAGCCCGTCGGTGACCAGCACCAGCAGGTCCCCCGGGTCGAGGGTGACCACCGACTCCCCGTGGTGCGGCGTCGGCACCCCCAGCAGCGCCACCCGGCCCTGCACCGCCGTGGTCCGGCCCCCCGGCCAGCGCCTCGTCGCCGTCCAGCCGGGCCAGCAGCTCGGTGCCGTCGCCGCCGGGCATCCGGCGGTGCGCCGGCTGCGCAGCGTCCGCGCCGCGATCTGCACCCAGCGCTGCAGGATCTCGTCCTCATGGGTGCGCAGGTGCGCGCTGAGCCGATGCCCGGCCTCGGCGTTCACCTTCACCCGTCCACTCCCCTACGAATCGCTCGAGTCGCAGTGGACGCTACCGCCCGCCCCTCACCCGGCCGAACGCGGATACCTCTTTGTCATGTCGCAAATTTCTCCGGGCCGCCGTCTGCTGTCGACCGGCCATCCGGCAGCGGGGTCCATCGCTGCCTCGCGTGGCTTATAGGGTTGCGAGCCGCGTCTCACGCTGGGCAGACTCGACTGCCTCGCCGCGCGTGTCGCCGAGCCACACCACCGGGGTGACCGGTGTGCCGACGCGGAAGAGCAGGCCGGTCTCGTCGGTCCAGGCGACCAGCGGCACCGGCTGCGCGTGCTCGGCCTGCCAGCCGATCACCCGACCGGCCTGGATCTCGTTCTCCGCCGCCGTGGCCAGCCACAACGGCGTGTTCTGCGCAATGATCGTCATGCCGGGGTGATGCCCTGGCAACGGAGGGTGCAACCATGCGTGAGCTCGACGACCTGCTCGACGAGGGCGCGGCGGTGCCGGTCGAGGGCTGGGACTTCTCCTGGTTCGCCGGGCGGGCCACCGAGCAGCGGCCGCCGTGGGGGTACGCCCGCCTCCTCGCCCGGCGGCTGCGCGGCACGAGCGCCGCGCTGGACCTGCAGACCGGCGGCGGCGAGGTGTTCCGCGAGGCCCTCGACGGCGCGGCCGCGGCCGGCGGCGGACCCGGGCGGGTGGCGGCGACGGAGTCGTGGGCGCCGAACGCGGCCCTGGCCCGCGCCGCCCTCGCCCCCTACCGCGCCGAGGTGGCCGAGGTGCCCGACGACGCGCTGCCGCCGTTCGAGCCCGGCGCGTTCGACCTGGTCAGCAGCCGGCACCCGGCGACCGTGCACTGGCCGGGGATCGCGCACGCCCTCGCGCCCGGCGGGACGTACCTCGCCCAGCACGTCGGGGTCGGCACCGCCGCGGCCCTGACCGACTTCATGATGGGGCCGCAGCCGGTCACCGACGGGCGCAGCGTGCGCCGGGCCGCCGAGGGGGCGGAGCGGGCCGGCCTGCAGGTCGTCGACGTGCGCGAGGCGACCCTGCGGCTGGAGTTCTTCGACGTCGCGGCGGTGGCGGTGTTCCTGCGCAAGGTGATCTGGATTGTGCCGGATTTCACGATGTCGCGGTACCGCGGGCAGCTGGCCGCCCTCCACGAGCACATCTGCCGGGAGGGCAGCTTCACCGCGACCACGACCCGCTACCTGATCGAGTGCCGTAAGCCACACGGAGCGGACGGATGGTGAACGCCCGTTGGGGCAATGGGGATAGTTTGAACTCGAAGAGCACACCCGCCGCTGCTTGCAGGAGAAGTCTCATGAGCGACTCGCCCGTCAATGTCACCGTGACCGGCGCGGCCGGCCAGATCGGCTACGCGCTGCTGTTCCGCATCGCCTCCGGGCAACTGCTCGGCGCGAACACGCGGGTCAAGCTGCGGCTGCTGGAGATCCCGCAGGCCGTGCGCGCCGCCGAGGGCACGGCCCTGGAGCTGGAGGACGGCGCGTTCCCGCTGCTGGCCGGCGTGGACGTGTTCGACGACCCCAAGACGGCCTTCTCGGGGGCGAACGTGGCCCTGCTCGTCGGCGCCCGCCCCCGCACCAAGGGCATGGAGCGCGGCGACCTGCTCGAGGCCAACGGCGGCATCTTCAAGCCGCAGGGCGAGGCGATCAACGACGGCGCGGCCGAGGACATCAAGGTCCTCGTGGTCGGCAACCCGGCCAACACCAACGCGCTGATCGCCCAGCGCCACGCGCCGGACGTCCCGGCCGAGCGCTTCACCGCGATGACCCGCCTCGACCACAACCGCGCCGTAGCCCAGCTGGCCCGCCGCCTCAGCGTGCCGGTCACCGAGATCAGCAAGGTGACGATCTGGGGCAACCACTCGGCGTCGCAGTACCCGGACCTGTTCCACGCCGAGGTCTCCGGCAAGAACGCCGCCGAGGCCGTGAACGACCAGCAGTGGCTCGCCGACGAGTTCATCCCCCGGGTGGCCAAGCGCGGCGCCGAGATCATCGAGGTCCGCGGCGCCTCCTCGGCCGCCTCGGCCGCGTCGGCCGCCATCGACCACGTGTACGACTGGGTCAACGGCACGCCCGAGGGCGACTGGACGTCGGCCGCGATCGTCTCCGACGGCTCCTACGGCGTGCCGGCCGGCCTGATCTCCTCGTTCCCGGTCGTCTCGCGCGGCGGCCGCTGGGAGATCGTGCAGGGCCTCGAGATCGACGCGTTCTCCCGCGCCCGCATCGACGCCTCGGTCGCGGAGCTGGAGGAGGAGCGCGCCGCCGTCGAGCGCCTCGGCCTCATCTGAGCCGTTTCGGCACGGGGCGGCCTCGCGGGGCCGCCCGTCGCCGTTGATCTGAGCTGTTTCGGCACGGGCGGTCTCCCGGGACCGCCCCGCCGCCGTTGTGCTGAGCTGTTTCGGCATGGGGCGGCCTCGCGGGGCCGCCTCGTCGCCGTTGTCAGGCGTAGGCTCGTCGCGTGCCATCCTCCCTGGTCGCGCCGAGCATCGCGGAGACCCGCCGGGCCCGGCGGATCCTGCGGCTGCTCACCGCCCGCTATCCCGACTCCCGCCTCGAGCTCGACTTCGACTCCCCGCTGCAGCTGCTGGTGGTGGCGACCCTCGCGGCGCAGACGCTCGACGAACGGGTGAACGCGGTCCGGCCGGTGCTCTTCGAGCGGTACCCGACCGCGGCCGACCTCGCCGCCGCCGAACCGGCCGAGATGGAGCAGATCCTCGTCCCGGTCGGCTACTACCGGCAGAAGACCCGCAACGTCATCAAGCTCGCCGCCACCCTGGTCGAACGGCACGGGGGCGAGGTGCCGGACACCCTGGAGGAGCTCGTCGCCCTGCCCTGGGTGGGCCGCAAGACTGCGAATATGGTGCTCGGCAACGCGTTCGCCACCCCGGCGATCTCGGTCGACACGCACGTGGCGCGGGTCGCGCACCGGCTGGACTGGGCCCCGGAGAAGGACGTCGAGGCGACCGAGGCCGCGATCCAGGCCCTCTTCGAGCGCAAGGACTGGGTGGCCGTCAACCTGCTGCTCATCCTGCACGGCCGCCGCACCTGCCACTCCCGCAAGCCGGCCTGCGGCGCCTGCCCCCTGGCCGCCGAGTGCCCGTCCTCCACCATCGGCGAGACCGACCCGGAGAAGGCCCGCGCCCTGCTCAAGGGCTGAGCCGCTTCCGGCGCCCTGCCGCTTCCGGCGCTCTGCTCAAGGGGCTGAGGCTCGTGCGGCGCCCTGCCTGCTCCGGCGCCCTGCTGGTTTCGGCGCCCTGCTCAAGGGCTGAGGCCCGTCCGGCGCCCCGCCGGTTTCGGCGCCTGCTCAAGGGCTGAGGGCCGTCCGGCGCCCTGCCGGTTTTGGCGCCCCGTTCCCGAGGCGGCGCTGCTCGGCGGCGATGCCCTGCGCTGGCACCGTCTCGTCGAACAGCGTGACCTCGTCGCCGTCCCACACGCCGGCGACCCTGCCCCGGTACGCGACCACCGGCGAGATCCACCCGGCGGCCCGGCTCACGGCCGCCCGGTGCTGCTCGGGCACCACCCGCGGGTCGCCCGTGCCGGGCCCGAGCACGAACTGATCGAACGCGGGCAGCAGCCGTACCTCGTCGAAAGGCTCCACCGCGGCCAGCGACGCCAGGTCGTCCGCCCGCGCGAACAGCCGCTCCCCCTCGACGTCCACCTCCGCGATCACCCCGTCGTCGAGCAGCGCCCGGAACCACCCGCGCAGCGCCGCCTTCTTCGACGCCCCGCGGATCAGCCACTGATCGAACGCGGACATCGATGCCGGCCCGTAGGCCCCGAGATACGCCGGGATCACCACCCGCGCCGCGGCCTCGGGCGAGGGCAGCCCGCCCCACCCCGGCAGATACGTGTCCGGCCGGGTGAAGGTGACCCGGTTGTCCCCTTCGCCGGTCGGCCCGTACACCAGCGCCCCCTGCCACGCGAGCGGCTTGAGCACCGCGCCCCAGCCGGAGGCGAGATGCTCGCGCAGCCCCGGCTCCCCGGCGTGCTCGACGATCGCCTCGGCGAGCTCCTCCCGGGTCAGCGCCGCCCCGTCCAGCGCCTCCCAGGCCGCCGCCGCGATCTTCTCCAGCTGCCCCACGGTGACGAACGTGCGCTGCCAGGCCCCCTTCTCCCACGTGCGGGCCGCCGCCATCAGCGCCAGCTGCGCGGGCGCCTCGGCCACGTCGAGCAGGTGCAGCGTCCCGCGGGCGGCCCAGGTCTTGACCAGCCGCCGGTCCTCGATCGCCGCCCGCACGCCCTTCGGATCGGGCACCGGCTGGCGCGCCGCGACGGCCTGCTCGGCGCACGAGGCCACCTGCGCCTGCACCCCGGCCAGCGCCCGCACGACGACGAGCGGGTCGGCGGCCTCGGCCGGGCGGTGCAGCAACTGCCGGCGGCACCGCCACACGAGCACGTCGTCCCACCGCATCGACATCGTCACGCGGATCACGGTACCGGGACGCCGCCGCCCCGGCGCCGCTCACGACGAGGACCCGCACCCCGATGCGCAGGATGCGGGCCCTCGTCCACGGATACGGACCGTCCTCAGGTTCCGCGCGACGGCCCCAAGCCGACCCCGGCCGCGCGGCGCCGGCCCCACGCGGCCCCGTGAGACCGCACTGGCCGAAGCCGCGCGTGGCCTCGCCTTGACATCCGGGCTCAAGCCGGCGCGGCGCGCGGCTGCGGGTCACGTGGGGACCTGGCGCACCGCGCGCAGCCGTGGGGTGAGCTCGTGCCACACGAGGGTCATGCGGGGTC
>NZ_JBFAZW010000206.1:0-7817 GCF_040682015.1 Dactylosporangium sp. NPDC051485 | reverse complement strand
TCACCCCCCCCCCACCCCCCCCCACCCCCCCCGGCGCCCGCCGCCGCCGCCCCGCCCCCCCCGCGCCGTTACGGCACCAGGTGGATGCGCACCTTGCGCGCGGCGACGGCGGCCTCCTCCAGGACGGCCAGCCGCGGCTCCGCCACGTCCAGCAGCCGCGGGTGGCGCAGCGCGGCCAGCGGGGCCAGCCGGCGGTCCTCGAGGATCGCGTCGAGCAGCCCGCGGTCGCCGCCGCAGACGAGCGCGGCCAGCCCGCCGGCCTCCGGCAGCAGCACGCGTTCAGCGATGTCGGCGGCCTTCCCGGCCACGGCGTCGGCCTGGTTGTCGCGGCGGCGGGCGTAGCGCTGCTGCGACCAACCCCCGGCCGCGGTCCGCCCGTGCACGTGGAAGCGCTCCACCTTCGACGCCGCGATGGTCGTGCCGTCGGCGATCCCGGCCGCGACCGCGCCCTTGCGGGCCAGGAGCAGCCCGATCCGCGGCGGCGTGGCCAGCCCGGTCAGCAGCGCGTCGACGTCGGCGGCCGCGTCGAGGCCGGGCGGTGGGTGCAGCGTCGCCTTGTCCCCGTTGCTGGCCCCCGTGAGCACCAGCCCGTCCTCGTCGGCGCCCTGGTGGCGCCCGTAGAAGCCGTCGAGCCAGCCGCGCAACCGCTCCGGGGAGATCTCAACCCAGCGCCCGCCGCCCGCGGCCGGCTTGGCCGTCACCATGCCTCATGGTAAGAGCTCACCCCGCGGTGGCCGCCTCCTGGGTCTGCAGCGGCTCGTCGGCCGGCTCCGGGCCCAGCAGCACCCGCAGCTCCAGGCCCTTCATCAGCCAGGACGCGCCGAAGCTCAGGATCGACAGGGTCTCGCCGATGATGAGTGCGTAGTCGGCGAGCCAGCCGGTGATCTCGGCGACGGCGATGAAGACCACGGCGACGGCGATGCCAGCCGCGCACGTGATGTGGAAGCGGCGCCAGAACTCGGGCGAGCGGCGGCCGCGCAACTGCGTGCGCTTGCCCTCGCGGATCCCGAAGTACAGGCTGATGATCCCCAGGGAAATGATGAAGACGGCCGCGCTGGCGTAATGCACGGTGGCCACCGTCCGCTCGCCCATCGCCTCCTGCAGCGGGGTGAGCGGGATCGTCGAGCCCTTGGGCCGGTCGGTGTGGAAGAGGGCCACCCCCAGCGCCGCGACGCCCGCCACGATGCTCAGCGAGTTGTCCAGGTTGTGCTCGAACACCTTGTACGTGATGAGGAACAGGCCGGTCACGCACAGGCTGCCGACGAAGACGTCGCGCATGCCGGTGTAGAAGTACTCGCTGAGGGAGCCCAGGATCTTCCCGCGCTCCAGCGCCATGTCGCCGAGCACGAGCGCGAAGGGCAGCGCGACCCCGAGGAAGCCGATCACCGCCCGCATGAGCAGATACGAGCGCAGGTACAGCACACCGGCGTCGGGGTTGCGCAGCACCGCCGGTGCGGGCCGCTGCGGCGCCTCGGTCTGCGGGTCCAGGTAGCCCATGGGATCCTCCATCCCTCGGCTGTGCCTCACATCATCGCCGAGGCCGCCCCGCAACGCATCGCTTGCGCGTAGTAGGTGACACCGGCGACGTGCTGCACAACCTCCCGCAGCGTCCAGGTGCCGGGGTCGGGCCGGGCGTCCAGCGCTTCGTCGGACAGCCCGCGCAGCCGGGCCCGGTAGCAGGCGGCGAGCCGGGTGAGCCGGCTGGTCGCCTCATCGAGGTCGGTCTCGGTGAACCGGGCGAAGTCGGCGTGGGTGGTGACGGTCCGCCCGTGCCAGCGGTCGGGCAGCGGCTCCAGCCCGGCCAGCCGGCACTCGAGCTCGGCGAGGTGGTCGACCAGGTGGTCGGTGACCCGGCGCAGCGCCTTGTGCGGCGTCCACGCGTTGCCGTCGTACCGCACCGGCCGTCCGTCCCACCCGAGCCACTCGCCCGCGGTCGCGAGCACCTCTTGCACGGCCCCGTCAATGATCGTCTCCAGCTCCATGCGGAAGACCGTAGGGCCGGGATCGTTCGGCCCCGGCCGAACCTTGCCCCGGGCCCGCCGCGGACGCGATCCCGGGATGCCATCGCACCGCACCCCTGACACGACCCGAGCGGCGGACAATTCGTTCAGCTTCGCCGCCCGCGTGCCGATCTCGGCATCGTGGAGAGGGTGGCGACCTGGCGTCCGACCGGCCTGCTCGTCACGGCCATGCTCCTGGCGGTGGCGGCGGAGGCGTGGTTCGCCGTCGGGATGGCGCGGCCGGTGCCGGCGCTGCCGAGCTGGGCCTTCGTGCCGCTCACGGTCGGCTGCGCGGTGCGGACGTGTCACGGGGTGACGACCGCGCCCGGGATCGCCCCGGGTGCCGCGCGCTTCTGGCGCCACGTCGGCATCGGTGTGGCGCTCATCGGGCTGGCCGCGGTCAGCAACGCGGTCGACGTGTTCCGCGGCGTGGTCGCGCCGCAGCACATCGGGCCGCTGACCGCGGGCATCTACCTGGCCGGGCTGGCCGAGCTGCTGTGGGGCCTGCTGCGCATCCCGGGCGCCCGGCGCACCCGCGGGGAATGGCTGCGCTTCGGGCTGGATTCGGCGACGGTACTGGTGACCGTCGTGACGTTCGCGTGGCACTTCTGGTTCCGCAACTGGGCCGAGTGGTCCGGCGGCAACGCGGCGGGCACCCGCGCGGTCATGGCGCTGGCCGCCTGCGGCCTGCTGTGCGCGTTCGCGTTCGTGAAGGTCGCCTTCACCGGCACCGGGCCGCTGGACCGGCGGGCGCTGTACCTCCTCGCGCTGACCGGCGGCCTGGGCGGGGTCGGCGGGGCGATGGTGCCGGCGACGCTCGCCGACAAGCCATACCTCAACGGCACGCCGATCGTGCTGCCCATCACCTGCCTCGTGCTGTGCTTCGCCGCGGACCGGCAGCGCCGCGCCGCCGGCGTCGTGTCACCGCCCCCGGCCCGTCGCCGCCGGCCGGGGCTGGTGCCCTACCTGGCCGTCTTCGCCACGTGCGTGCTGCTGCTGATCGACGCCCGCGACGGCGGCGACGACGTCTTCGCGGTCGCGATCGGCACGGTCGTGCTGGCGCTGCTCGTGGCCGCCCGGCAGGCCACCGCGCTGCGCGAGGTCGTCGAGTACCAGGACACGCTCGCCTGGCAGGCCACCCACGACGCGCTCACGCGGCTGCCGAACTGGTGGCGGCTCACGCAGTACACCTCGGAGGCCCTGAACAACGGCGGACAGGTGGCGGTCGCCGTCGTGGACCTCGACGACTTCAAGGCCATCAACGACGACCTGGGCCACGTCGTGGGCGACGCCCTGCTCGTCGCGGCCGCGGTGCGGCTGTCCGAGCTGTGCCCGCCGGACGGGCTGGTGGCGCGGCTGGCCGGCGACGAGTACGCGCTGGTCTTCCCGGCCGCCGGGGAGGTGCCCGCGCTGCTCACGCTCGGCGAGGTGGCGGTCGGGCTGCGCCGCCCCCTGAGCGCGCAGGGCCACCAGCTCGTCGTCGAGGCGAGCGTCGGCGTGGCCGTCGGCGCGCGGGACGAGGGCGACGCCGAGGAACTGCTGCGCCGGGCCGACGTGGCGATGTACGCGGCCAAGGAGCGCGGCAAGGGTCGCCAGGTGCACTACGAGCCGCGCATGGACCAGCGCGGCGCCGAACAGTCCCGGATCGCCGCCGAGCTGCGGGTCGCCCTCGACACGGGGCAGTTGCGGGTGTTCTACCAGCCGATCGTGCGCCTCGACGACGGGCGCCCGGTCGGGGTGGAGGCGCTCGTGCGCTGGCAGCACCCGGAGCGCGGCATGATCCGCCCCGACCTGTTCATCCCGGCCGCCGAGCGCACCGGCCTCATCGTGCCGGTCGGGCACTGGGTGCTGGCCGAGGCGTGCCGGCAGGCGGCGCAGTGGCGGCGGGAGTTCGGGCCGGATGCGCTGCAGTACGTCTCGGTCAACGTCTCTCCCCGCCAGCTGCGCGAGGCCGGGTTCGCCGGCCGCCTCCGCGAGGTGCTGCGCTGCGCCGGCCTGGCCCCGGCCAACCTCATGGTCGAGGTGACCGAGACCGCGGTCTTCGACGGCGGCTCGGCGCTGGACGAGCTGCGCGAGGTGCAGCGCTTCGGCGTGCAGGTCGCCCTGGACGACTTCGGCACCGGCCACTCGTCACTCGGCCTGCTGCGCACCTGCCCGGTCGACGTGCTCAAGGTGGACAAGTCCTTCGTGGACCGGGTGACCGAGGCCGGCGAGCACTCGGTCATCGCCGAGGCGCTCATCGGCATCAGCGACGGGCTGCGGCTGCGGGCGGTCGCCGAGGGCGTGGAGACCGCCGAGCAGGCGGAGGCCCTGCGCAGGCTCGGATACCGCTACGCGCAGGGCTACCACTACGGCCGCCCCGTCCCGGCCGCCGAGCTCGTATCGCTCACCGCGGCGCTGCGGTGAGGCGGCCGCCGTCAGGCTCTGAGGATCTTCGTCCCGTCGACCCTGATGGTGATCTCCTTGAGCCCGGTGGGCGTCGGGCCGTCGATCCGCGACCCGTCCTTGATGCTGAACGTCGACGAGTGGGCCGGGCAGGTGGCCACCCCGTTCTGCGGCACCCCGACGAGAATCCCCTTGTGCGGGCAGGCCGCGTCGAAGACCTTGAACGTTGCGCTCTCGGGCTGCACGATGAGCAGCCCGTTGCTCACGATCCCGCCGCCGACCGGCACGTCCTTGGTGTCGGCCAGCGGCCCGGCCGTGGACTGTGCGGCGGCGGGGTGCGCGGTGGCGTCGTCACCGCAGGCGGCGAGCAGGGTGGCGGCCCCGATCCCGCCGAGGCCGGCCAGGAGAACCCGCCGAGGGGCGCAGAGCCCGGATTCTTCGTTGATTGCCACGATGTTCCCTTCGGACGGCGGCCCGTTCTCCGGGGGCAACGCCGCCCCGCCCACGGGCCGGAAGGCCCAGGCTCCCGCCGAGGGGCCTGGTCGAACGCCTGGCGATCTTATCTTCGAATATAGAAGATTATCTACACCTACCGCCGGGTCACCTGTGCCGGGCGGGGATGCGGAAACCCGCGGCGGGCCTGAACGGGGCCGCGCCCGTTCACCTGCGTGGGCCGGCTGAGGTGGGAACGGGCCGCGCCCGGTCACCTGCGCTGGCCGGCCGCCTCGGACGGGCGCGTGGGGGATTGCGGGAAACCCGCAATGCGGCTGCGGCGGCCTACCGAGGCGGGAACGGCCCGCGCCCGGCAGGCTGGGCTCGTCGCGGGCCGAAGGGGGGTCGGCGGCGACGCGTGATTCCGGGTCCGGCGGCGCAGCCGGCCCGGGATCCCTTTGGTGGGAGGGCTCATGGGGAAACGGCTCGGTGGCGCGCTGCTGGTCATCTGCGCGCTGCTCGCCGGGTGCAGCGCACCGAAGGCGGCGACCACGGCCGCGGCCGGGACCACGGGCGGGGACGAGGGTGGAGAGCCGGCGCCGAGCGCCGCCGCACCGAGCGCGACCGGGCTGAGCGCGGCGCAGCTGGCCCGGATCCCGCACTTCGCGCCGGCGCCCGCGCCGCAGCCCGTGACCGTGCCGGCGGGGCCGTCGGCCGGCTGGTACAGCGCGATCCCGACCAACCAGCCGGTCGCCTTCATCACCATCGACGACGGCTGGACGAAGGTGCCCGAGGCGCTGCCACTGCTGCGGGCCGCGCACGTGCCGGTCACGCTGTTCCTGGAGATCAACGCGATCAAGGCGGATCCGGGGTACTTCTCCCAGCTGGAACAGACGGGCGCCGTCATCGAGGCGCACACGATCTCCCACCCGGAGCTTAAGGGCAAGTCCTACGACGTGCAGAAGCACGAGATCTGCGGCTCCGCCGACGAGCTCGCCAAGCTCTACGGCCGCCGGCCCGTGCTGTTCCGGCCGCCCTTCGGCGACAAGGACGCCACCACGCTGAAGGTCGTGCACGACTGCGGGATGAAGGCCGCGTTCTTCTGGAAGGAGACGACCGACAAGGGGATCGTGCGCTACCAGGCCGGCTCGGCGGTCAAGGCCGGCGACATCCTGCTCATGCACTTCCGGCCGGCGTTCGTCGAGGACTTCCTGGCGGTGCTCGACGCGATCGCCAAGGCCGGGCTCACGCCCGCGCTGCTCGAGGACTACATCGCCTGAGCCGGCAGGTCCAGCGTCACCTCGGTGCCGCCGAGGGCGGCCGGGCCGACGTGCAGGGCGGCGCCGAGCAGTTCGGCCCGTTCGCGCATGCCGCGCAGCCCGTGCCCGGTGGTGAAGCCCTCCGGCGGCGGCCCGGCCCCGTCGTCGCGCACGACCACCCGCACGCCCCGGCCGAGCGGCCCGGTCTCGATGCGGATCCGCGCCGCCCCGGCGTGGCGCAGCGCGTTGGTGAGCGCCTCCTGCACGATCCGGTACACCGCCGTCTCCGTCGCCGCCGGCAGCCGGGCCAGGCCCTCCACCTCCGCCTCGACCTCCACGCCGTCGCGGTCGTGGGCGTGGCGGGCCAGGTCCTCGAGCGCGGCGGCCAGGCCGAGCGCGTCGAGGGCGAGCGGGCGCATCTGCGCGATGAGCCGCCGCAGGGACTGGATCTGCCGCCCCACGATCTCGCGGGCGTCGGCGATGCCGGCCGAGCGGGCCGCCGGGTCGGGGGCGGCGGCCGCGGCGGCCAGCAGCACGTGCGCGGCGGCGAGCTCCTGCAGGGTGTCGTCGTGCAGCTCGCGGGCCCAGCGGCGGCGCTCGGCCTCGGCGCCGTCCAGGCGGAAACGGGTCTGGCTGAGCCGGGAGCGGCGTCCCTCGACCGCGGCCTCGCGCAGGGCCAGGCCGGCCGTGGCGAAGAGCAGGGCGACGGGGATGAGCAGGAGCAGTAACGATGGATCGGGCCGGACACTGCCCTGCCAGAGGGCGGCCACGGCGATGAGGGCCGAGACGCCGACCGCGGTCAGCAGCCGGGCGCGCACCGCGAACCGGCGAGCCCCCGCCGCCGGCAGGACGGCCAGGGCCAGCAGGAAGGCCCCGCCGGCGCCGGCCGCCGTCCACAGCTCCCCGCGGGCGCTGATCCCGCTGAGCTCCAGCAGGAACGCCGCGGCGAGCAGGGCCACTCCGGCCGCCGCGGACACCCACGCGGCCACGGCCGACGCCCGCTCGCGGGTCACGGCAGCAGGCCGATCCGGCGCGCCGCCGCGACCAGGCCGGCCCGGCTGGTGGTGCCGAGCCGGGTGCGCAGGTTGGCCCGGTGCGTCTCGACGGTGCGCAGGCTGATCGACAGGCGCCGGGCGATCTCGGCGTTGGTGTGCCCGTCGGCCAGCAGTGCCAGCACGTCGCGCTCGCGCGGGCTGAGCGTGTCGCCCGGGGCCGGGCGGTCGCGGGCCAGGCGCGCGCCGAGCTCGGCGTCGACGTACACGGAACCGGCCATCACCGTCTCCACCGCCCGCAGCAGCTCGTCGGCGGCGGCCTCCTTGAGCACGTAGCCGTGCACGCCCCCGGCGAACGCCCCCCGCGCGAACGACACGTCGTCGTGCATGGTGAGCACCACGATCCGCGGCGGCGGCTCGGCCGCGAGCAGTTCGGGCAGCACCGGCAGCGCGCTGTCGCCCCCGAAGCTCAGGTCGAGCACGACGAGGTCAGGCCGCCGCCGCGCCGCGACCGCGCGCAGCTCGTCGAGCCCGGCCGCCTCGCCCACGACCCGGCAGCGCGGGTCGGCGGCGAGCAGGGCCCGCAGCCCGGCCCGCACCACGAGATGGTCGTCGGCGAGCAGGATCCGCCAAATCGTCACACCACGTTTCTACGCCTAGGTGACTGGTGTTAAACGATGGCCGCCACTGGCGTGGCGGCCATCGTTTTGGATCTATTTCGGGTAGTTTGCTGGGATGGCGTTAGGCAG
>NZ_JBFAZW010000205.1:0-7844 GCF_040682015.1 Dactylosporangium sp. NPDC051485 | reverse complement strand
GCACGACCGCGGCGTCGAGGGCGAGGCCGCCGGCGCCGGGCAGGCCGGCGGTGGCCACGATGACCAGGCTGGCCGGCTGGGCCTGCAGCACGGTGGCGTCGAACGAGCCGGCGCCGATGTCGCACACGACGAGCCACTGGCCGGCCGGCAGCGGGCGGCCGGTGACCGCCGCGAGCTGGATGGCCGCGGCGACCGGCTCGGGCACGAGCGCGACCGCGCCGAGGCCGGCCCGCCGGGCCGCGTCGGTGAGCACGGCCAGGCGCGGCGGGGCCCAGTCGGCCGGGTGGGTCAGCACGACCTGCGAGGGCGGGCCGCCGGCGACCCTCGCGGCCTCCCCGGCCACCCGGGCCAGCAGGGCCGCGAACAGGTCGGCCATGGCGAAGGCGCGCCCGCCCAGCCACACCGTGCCCTCGTCGATGCGCCGCTTCGGGTGCCGCTCCAGGCCGCCCGGGTCGCCCTGCGCCGCCCACTCCGCCTCCAGGCCGGTCTGCAGGCGTCCGTCCGGGCCGGCGTACACCGCGGAGGGCAGCAGCGGGGAGGGGCCGAACAGCACCGGAACGAGCCGCCCGGCCGGATCGCGCAGCGCGGCGACCGTGTGCTGCGTGCCGAGGTCGATGCCGAGCGCGTATCCGGAGGCGTTCACGCCTGCACCTTAGTGCAGATAGCCCGGTGGCGATGCCCGGTGGTGATCACCGCCGGCGCCGGCAGCGCGCGTCAACCGGACGTCCATGCCGCGAGCGTGCCGGCGCCGGGGGCGTCCCGCCAGAGTGACGGTTGTGCAGCGTCGCGGCCGGCCGGCTGCTGGCCGTACCACAGGCAGAACATCAGCACGGTCCAGACCTTGCGCGAATGGTCGCCCGACCCGCGCCGGTGCGCGGCGAGCAGGCGCTGCACATGGTCGATGTCGATGAGGTGGCCGACGGCGGCGGAGGCCAGCACGTCGGCGGCCCACTCGCCGACGATGCCGCGCAGCCAGACCCGGGTCGGGGTGGGGAAGCCGAGCTTGCGCCGGTCGACCACGGCGTCGGGGACGAGGCCGCGCACCGCCTCGCGCAGGGCGTACTTGGTGGCCCGCGGGCTGAGCTTGAGCTCTGGCGGCAGGCCGGCCGCGGCCGCGTAGACGGCGCGGTCGAGGAACGGCACCCGAAGCTCCAGGGAGTGGGCCATGGACATCCGGTCGGCCTTCGTGAGGATGTCCCCCGGCAGCCAGGTGTGGATGTCGATGTACTGCATCATGCTCACGTCGTCGAGGCCCTCCGCCGCCTGGAACAGCGCCGCGGTGACGTCGGTGTGCGGGCTCACGGGGCCGTGCAGCAGCCGGGCCTTCTCCTCGGGGCCGAAGATGCGGGCGTTGCCGTAGTAGCGCTCGTCCATCGGCGTCGTGGCCCGCTGCAGGAAGCTCTTGCCGCGCACCCCCTCCGGCAGCACCTCCGCGACCGCGCGCAGGCCCCGGCGCAGCGGGTCGGGCAGGCCTGCCACCCGGGCCAGGGCGGCGGGCTCGCGGTAGATCTCGTAGCCGGCGAAGAGCTCGTCGGCGCCCTCGCCGGACAGCACCACGGTGACGTCGCGGGCGGCGGTGCGGCACAGGAAGTACAGCGGCACGATCGCCGGGTCGGCGACCGGGTCGTCGAGGTGCCACACGATGCGCGGCAGCGCCTCGATGACGTCCTCGTCGCGCACGATGGTGGCCACGAGCTCGACGCCCAGCGCCGCGGCGGTCTCGGCGGCGTGCTCGATCTCGCTGTACCGCGGGTCGTCGAACCCCGCCGTGTAGGCCCGGATGCCGGGGTGGCGCTCCTTGGCCAGCGCGAGGACGGCGGTGGAGTCCACGCCGCTGGACAGGAAGGCCCCGAGCGGCACCTCGGACTGCAGGTGGGCGTGGACGCTGTCGCGCAGGGCGTCGCGGATCGCGGCGATCGCCTCGGCGGCGGGGCGGTGCACGGGGCGCAGGGTGGGCTCGAAGTACCGCCGGATGACCGGCTCCTGCCCGGGCCCGGCGGTCAGCGTGTGCCCCGCCGGCAGCCGGTGGATGGCGGGGTGCAGGGTCGCGGGCTCCGGGACGTACTGCAGCGTCAGGTAATGCGACAGGGCGGCCGAGCCGATCCGGGCCGCGCCACCGGCGAAGGGCAGCAGCGCCTTCTTCTCGCTGGCCAGGTACAGGCCTTCCGGGGTGCGCAAGTGGTACAGCGGCTTGATCCCGAACGGGTCGCGGATCGCGTGCAGGGTGCCCTCGGCGGCGTCCCACAGCACCGCGGCGAACATGCCGCGCAGCCGCCGCACCGCTGAGGGCCCCCAGTGGTGCAACGCCGCGGCAAGGACCTCCGCCTCCCCCTCGGTGGCGAAGACCGCGCCGTGCTCGCGGGCCAGGTCGGCGCGCAGCTGCCGGTAGTTGTACAACTCGCCGTTGAACACGACCGTCCACCGCCCCTGCTGCGGCCCCTCCACCGGATAGTGGCCCGGCTGGTGGCTGTGCGCCCGGTCGACGATCGCGAGGCGGGCGAAGCCGAACACGACGCCGTCCTCGGCGACCATCGACGTCTCGTCCGGCCCGCGGTGGCGCAGCCGCTCCAGCGCCGCGGCGAGGGCCGGGCGGTCGGCGGTGCCGTCGGCGCTGAGGAAGACCAGGAGTCCGCACATGTCGGCCAGGGTGCGAACCCGGCGGTTGGGAACTCGTGAAGAAGTCGTTGCCGCATCGATACCCGAAGCGGATTTCGCAGGATCATCACATTTCCGGGTCACAATGATCGGGATGAGCGCACGCATCCTGGTCGCCGACGACGACCCGAAGCAGGCCGAGCTGATCCGGCTGTACCTCGAGCGCGACGGGCACAGCGTGCTCACCGTGCACAACGGCCGGGCGGCGCTGGAGCAGTGCCGCTCGCGCAAGCCCGACCTGCTCGTGCTCGACGTCATGATGCCGCAGGTGGACGGCCTGGACGTGTGCCGGATCGTGCGGGCCGAGTCCAGCGTGGCGATCCTGCTGGTCACCGCCCGCTGCACCGAGGAGGACCTGCTGCTCGGCCTGGACCTCGGCGCCGACGACTACATGACCAAGCCGGTCAGCCCGCGCGAGCTGGCCGCCCGGGTCCGGGCCCTGCTGCGCCGCTCCGGCATCGGCAGCCCCGGCCACCAGCGGGTCCTCGCCGTCGGCGACCTCATCGTGGACGCCGGGCGCTTCGAGGTCAGGGTGGCCGGCGCGGCCGTCGTGCTCACCGCCAAGGAGTTCGGCATCCTGGAGCTGCTGGCCGGCGAGCCCGGCCGGGTCTTCACCCGCGGCGAGATCATCAACCGGGTGTTCGGCTTCGAGCGCGACGTCTCCGAGCGCACCGTCGACGCCCACGTGGTCAACCTGCGCCGCAAGCTTGAGGCGGACCCGGTGCAGCCGCGCTACGTGCAGACCGTCTACGGCCGCGGCTACCGCCTGGCCGAGGCGCAACCGCTCGAGGCGCCGTGAGTTTCCGCCTGCGGATCTTCTGCCTGATCCTGGTGGTGGCCGTGGCCGCGATCGGGGCGACCGCCTGGCTGAGCTTCCGCCTGACCGCCCGGCAGATCTCCGCGTCGCAGGCGGAGGCGACCCGGCACGTGGCCGATATCGCCGACACCGTGCGCTCCTACGCCCGCCGGCACGGCACCTGGGCCGGGGTCTCCGAGCGGGTGAAGACCCTCGCCGCCGCCAACCACCAGCGCATCCGCCTGGTCAACCTCTACGGCGAGGTGACCGTCGACAGCGACAACCTCGCCCACCGGGCGGCCCGCCCGGTGGTGCACCCGCCGACCCTCATCGACCCGCGCGCCACGCTCGTGCTGAGCCCCGGCACCACCAACCCGAGGTCCGAGCTCTTCCTCGTCGAGGAGCTCGACCGGTACCGCCGGTCCGCCGTCTACGCCCGCTGCGCCACCGCCCGGGGCTTCACCCCGCCGGCGGTCGAGCCGGACCAGTACGGCGTGCCGCTGCCCAGGCTCGGCTCCGAGCCGGCCGTCACCGAGTGCACCGAGCAGGCCGCCCGCGAGCAGGCCATCGCCCGCGACGGCGACGTGCAGGCGCTCGCCGCCTGCCACTCCCCCCAGCCGCGGGAACGCTGCCTCGTGCAGGCCTTCGCCGACCGGGTCGCCGGCTTCGCCCCGGAGCCGCTGCAGCTGTTCCTCGGTGCCGTCGACGAGGACGTGGTACAACTCGTCGCCCGCCCCTCGCTGCTGTCGATCGGCGGCGTGCTCGTCCTGGCGCTGATCGGCACCGCCGTCGTGGCCCGGCACGTGAGCCGCCCGCTGCGCCGCCTGACCGCCGCGTCGCGGCGCCTCGCCGACGGTCACCTCGACACCCGCGTCCCCACCGGCGGCCGGGACGAGGTCGGGCAGCTCTCGGCGTCGTTCAACCGGATGGCCCAGGCCCTGGAGGAGTCCGAGCAGGCGCAGCGCCGCCTGGTCGCCTCGGTCGCCCACGAGCTGCGCACGCCGCTGTCCAATTTGCTGGGGTACCTCGAGGCCCTCCAGGACGGCGTGGTGCCCCCGTCCCGCGAGCTGTTCGGGTCGCTGCACGACGAGGTGCTGCTGCAGCGGCGCATCCTCGACGACCTGCAGGACCTCACCCTCGCGGAGTCGGGGCACCTGGCGTACCGCCGCACCGGCTTCGACCTCGCCGAGCTCGTCGAGACCAGCCGGGTGGCCCACCTCGCGGTCGCCGAGGCGGCCGGCGTGGCCCTCTCCGCCGAGGCCGTCGGCCCGCTGCCGGTGCACGGCGACCAGGACCGCCTGCGCCAGGTGCTGGGCAACCTGGCCGCCAACGCGCTGCGGTACACCGACCCCGGCGGGCACGTGGTGCTGCGCGCCTTCCCGGCCGACGGGCACGCGGTGGTGGAGGTCCACGACACCGGCTGCGGCATCGCCGAGGAGGACCTGCCCTTCATCTTCCAGCGCTTCTGGCGGGCCGACCCGGCCCGCGACCGCGAAACGGGCGGCAGCGGGCTGGGCCTGACCATCGCGCGCCAGATCGTGCTGGACCACGCCGGCACCATCGAGGCCACCAGCACCCCGGGCGTCGGCACCACCTTCCGCGTGACCTTCCCGCTGGCGGCGGCGCCCTCGTGACGGCGTGGCGGGTTCGCGGGGGAGCGCGGCTATATCTCGATGTGTGAGCCCATGATGACCGTGCGCTCGCGGGGCAGGCCGAAGTGCTCGGCGGCGTCGGCGGTGACGTAGGACGTGGCGATGAAGAGCCGCTTGCGCCACGCCGCCATCGTCGGCTGGTGGCCGCGGCGCAGCTCGATCTTCGACAGGAAGTACGAGGCCTGCTCCAGGTGCGCGCTGCCCTCCGTGCGGGCGGGGTCCACCAGGCGCAGCGCCGCCGGCACGTCCGGGGTGTCCATGTAACCGAAGCGGACCGTGACGTGGACGATGCCGTCGTCGGCGTAGCCCAGGTCGTCGACGGAGATGCGCTCGCCGGGCGGGACGCGGGGGACCGGCTGGACCTCCAGGGACATGATGAGCACGTGCTCGTGGCGCACGTGGTTGTGCTCCACGTTGGCCCGCATGGCCAGCGGCGCGGTCTGCTTGCCGCGGTTGAGGAACACCGCGGTGCCGGGGACGGTGAGGGTGAGCGACGGGTCCTCGCGCAGCTGGTCGATGAACTCGCGCAGCGAGCCCTCCCGGCGGTTGCGCTCTGCGGTGACGATGACCCGGCCGTGCTGCCAGGTGGTCATGATGGTGAACGCGGTCAGGGCGATGAGCAGCGGCAGCCAGGCGCCGTGCACGAGCTTGGTCAGGTTGGCCGCGACGAAGAGCAGGTCGACGGTGAGCAGCACGGCCGCGCCGGCGCCCAGGAGCCAGGCGGGGACCTGCCACTTGCGGTGGGCGATGTAGAAGAACATCAGGGTGGTGATGGCGATCGTGACGGTGACCGCCATGCCGAAGGCGAAGGCGAGGGCCGCCGAGCTGCGGAAGGCGAAGACCAGGGTGAGGACGGAGACCATCAGCAGCCAGTTGATCCAGGGCACGTAGATCTGGCCGATCTGCGCCTCCGACGTGTGCGCGACCCGCATCCGCGGCAGGTAGCCCAGCTGGGCGGCCTGGGACGCCACCGAGTAGGCGCCGGTGATCACCGCCTGCGAGGCGATCACGGTCGCGGCGGTGGCCAGCAGGACCAGCGGCAGGCGGGCCCAGCCGGGCACGAGCAGGAAGAACGGGCCGGCGACGTTGGACGGGTCGGCGAGGACGAGCGCGCCCTGGCCGAGGTAGCTCAGCACGCAGGCCGGGAACACCAGCCAGAGCCACGCGCGGGTGATGGACCTGCGGCCGAAGTGGCCCATGTCGGCGTACAGCGCCTCGGCCCCGGTCACGCAGAGCACGACGGCGGCGAGGGAGAAGAAGGCGACGCCGAAGTGGCCGGCGAGGAAGCCGATCGCGTACGTCGGGGAGAGCGCCTTCAGGATCGCCGGGTGCCTCGCGATGCCGGCCACGCCGCACACCCCGATCGTGACGAACCACAGGATCATCACCGGCCCGAAGATCCTGCCGACCGTCGCCGTGCCCCGCCGCTGGACGAGGAACAGGGCCACGATGATGACCGCGGTGATCGGCACCACCAGCTCCTGCAGCGACGGCTCGACCAGCCGCAGGCCCTCGACCGCGGACAGCACCGAGATGGCCGGGGTGATCATGCTGTCGCCGAAGAACAGCGCGGCGCCGAAGATGCCGAGCCCGGCCAGCAGCGCGGCGGTCCGCCCCCTGCCGTCCCCGCCCCAGCGGCGCAGCAGGGTGATGAGGGCGAGGATGCCGCCCTCGCCGTCGTTGTCCACCCGCATCGCCAGGAGCACGTACGTGACGGTGACGATGATCGTGACCGACCAGAAGACGAGGGAGACCACGCCGTACACGTTGGCGGAACTCACCGGCACCGGGTGCGGGTCGCGCGGATTGAAGACCGTCTGCAGCGTGTAGATCGGGCTCGTGCCGATGTCGCCGAAGACCACGCCGAGGGCCCCGACGACCAGGCCGAGGCTCACGGACTCCTGCCGTGCGGTCACGGCGTACCCCCCGCTGTGGATGGTGTCCCCGGCGGAGGCTACCCGGCCCGGGCGCGCGCACCCGGCCCGTTGCCGATTTCGGTGCGCTCAGCCGGAGTGGTGCAGCCCGGCGAAGGGTGACGCCGACCGCGTGTGGCCCCCGGCGACGCCCGCTGGCAGGCCTGCGCCATCGCCGGCCTGGCCTGGTACCTCCCGCCGGACGCCCGTCTCCGCGCCGTGGCCGCCCTGCCCATCGCCACCCCGGATCTGTAGTGCCGGACCAGGCTCCCCACCACTGCACCGCAGCCCGGCCTCGCCGAGCGCCATCAACCTCTCGCGCGAGAACGGTCCACCGGCCCTCGGCGATCGTGCACGTCTGCGTGAGCTTGCGGCCACAAGGGGTCTTCGATGCGGTTGACGGGCTTGCTCCGGGACCCGCTTCCGCCCGCATCGGGCAGCCGGCCGTACCGGATGCCTCTCGGCACTACGGCGATGGCCATACAGGCCTTTGCCAGCGGCCGGGTCGGCCGTGATCGGCTGCGCCCATCTGTCGATGAGTGCGTATTCGCTGCAATGCTCCGCCGGTGGCGCGTTGGGATGGTGCTCGACCTTTCGCAGGCTTCGGCGGAATTGGCAGCCGGCCGGGCGTGGCAGATTCGAGAATCGGCTGCGATAGGTTGCCGGTGAGCGCGGATGGTGGCCGGTTGTGCGACGCGTTGCCGCGGTGGCGGGCGGGCGTGACGGCGGCGGTGGCGTTGGTGCGCGGCGGCCCGCGCGGGCGCGCCCGGTCTCTGCGGCGCCGTCCTTGCGGTCCGGCGGTGCGGGGTCGGTGTGGTCGGCGACGAC
>NZ_JBFAZW010000204.1:0-8132 GCF_040682015.1 Dactylosporangium sp. NPDC051485 | reverse complement strand
GGCTGCGGGGCGGCGCTGCGGGTGATCGCGGCGGTGAGCAACGCCAAGGCCGTGGTCGAGGTCGGCACCGGCACCGGGGTGAGCGGTGGCTGAGTCAGCTCGACCACGGCGACGAGCGGCCCCTCGGGGTGCGCCACCAGCACCGTGCTCGGCCGCCCGCGCCCGCCGGTCTGCGGCGCGGCCGCCTCGCCGAGCAGCCGGGCCGCCCGCAGCCGCCCCATGATCTCCGCCGCCGAGCCGCTGCTGAGCCCAAGGCGGGCCGCCGCCTCCGCCCTGGTCACGCCGGGGTGGGCGTGCGCGTGGCGCAGCAGCGCGAGCGCGCCCTGCACCCGCAGCGCCTCGGCCCGCATCGTTGCCACGCACCCTCCCCGCGATTATGCTCGCCTGACGAGTTTATTGAGTGTTGGGGGTACGGGCAATGCGGCGCTTCGCTGCGGTACTGCTGGACATGGACGGGACCCTCGTCGACTCCGACGCCGCCGTGGAGCGGGCCTGGCTCGCGTGGGCGGCCGAGGCGGGCGTGCCGGCCGAGCTGATCCTGCCCCGCATGCACGGCAGCCCGGCCCCGGCCACGATCCGCGCGGTCCACCCCGCCCTCGACGACGACGCGGTGGACCTCGCGGCGGCGCGGCAGTTGGCGTTGCAGTACGCGGACCTCGACGACGTCGTGGCCACCCCCGGCGCCGCCCGCCTGCTCGCCGCCCTCGAGAAGCTCGACCTGCCCTGGGCCGTGGTGACCAGCGCCGACCGCCGCCTGGCCGTGGCCCGCCTGGGCGCCGCCGGGATCGACCCGCCGCTGCTGGTGACCGTCGAGGACACCCGGCGCGGCAAGCCGGCCCCGGACCCGTACCTGGCGGCCGCCACCCGGCTCGGCGTCGCGCCGGGCGACTGCCTTGTGGTCGAGGACTCGCAGCCGGGCATCGACGCGGGCCATGCCGCCGGCGCGACGGTCGCCGCCCTGCGCGGCCTCGACGCCGACATCCGGCTGGGCGACCTCGGCGACCTGGCCGGCCTGCTGCTGGCGACCGCCTGACGCCCTAGCGAGCGCGGCGGCCCCGGCCACGGCGCCGAAGGCGAGGAGGTCCGGGCGGGCGTCGGCGGGCCCGGCGAGCAGGCTGGCGATCGGGATGGCGCCCCAGGAGACCGATCGCCTTGCTGCTCGGCGCGGTCGCCGGAACCGCCGGGCGTGCGGTTCCCGGTCACCGACCTCGCCGGCTCGGTCGGCGCGATGCCGGACCTGCCGCGCGGGAAGGCCTGAGCGGCCGCTCGACCCGGACCGGGTCGCCGCGCACGAGGTCGTCGTGGATCTGCCAGCGGGCCGCGTCCAGCGCCGCCGCGGCGGCCCGGTCGTCGCGCTCGACCTTCTCCCGCAGCAGCTGCAGGGCGGCCCGGCGGTTCTGCCCGAAGTGCCGCTCGCCGTCGGCGACCACCACGTGCCCGGTCGGGCGGTGGGTGGCCCGCGCGGCGGTGCTCACCTTGTTGCGGTGCTGCCCGCCCGGGCCGCCGGTGCGGCACGGCTGGATGTCGACGTCGGCCTCGGCGAACGCCGTGCGCGGGGCGTCGAGGTCGCAGGGGCGGGCCACGACGTACCAGTTCTTGCGCCCGTGACCGGGCCGGTAGGGGCTCGGCGCCTGCCAGCACAGGGTCCCCGTCCACGCCGCGGCGAGCCCCTCGTCGACCCGCAGCAGCAGCGAGCGGTACGTGCCGGGCCGCTCCCCCGGCACCTGCGCCACCCGCTCGGCCGGCACCCCGAGCCGGGCGGCCTCGGCCTCCAGGCGCGCGGCCAGCTCGGCCACGGCCCACGCGCACTCCTGGGGGCCGCGACCCGCCGACACCATCAGGTAGGTCATCGGCGGCCCTTGTCGGCGGTCTTGTAGGTGACCACCGGCACCGTGCTGACCACCGGCGTGGCCAGGCCGTGGGCGACGAGGTCGCGGATCACCTGCTCGATGCGCTTGTACGCCCCGGGGGCCTCTTCGAACAGCAGCTGCCGGTCGCCGCAGACCACCACCGAACCCGTCGGCGGGCGGCGCAGCTGCTCGACCGTGTGCTTGGCCCGGTTGCGCACGAGGGCGTCGGCGCGGGACATCTTGCGGCCCGCGCCGTGGGCCACCGAGTGCCCGGCGTGCGCGGCGGCGTGGGCGGCGACGAGGTACGACGCGGTGCCCCGGGTCCCGGCCACGAGCACGTCCCGCCCGTCGCCCGGCGCGGCGCCCTTGCGGTGCAGGTACGCCCCGTCGCGCACCTCCACGAGGTTGTGGCACTGGTCGACGATCGGCTCGGCCGGCGCGGCGCCGAGGGCGTCGGCGACGCGGGCCGCGATGAGCCGGCGGTTCAGCGCGCCCCAGGCCACGGCGGCGTCGTGCCTGGCGAGATAGCCAGCCGGGTCGGCGGCCGGCCCGGCGCCGTGCACCTCGGTGTGCTCGCGCAGGATCCGCTCCCCCAGGCCGCGGGAGCCGCTGTGCACGATGAGCACCAGGTCCCCGGCGGCCAGGCCCAGCCGGGCCGCGTGGCCGGCGTCGAGCACCTCCTTGACCCGGGCCAGCTCGGCGAAGTGGTTGCCGCGCCCGACGGTGCCGAGGCCCTCGAGGTGCCCGGCCGGGACGTCGTCCTCGCCCAGGTCGGCCCAGGCCGGGTCGATCGGCACGTCGAGGTCCGGGAACCTCGCCGCGAGGCGCTCGGGGACGGCCCGCTTGAGCGGGAACGGGAACACGGCGATGCCGCAGCCGATGTCGGAGCCGACGAGGTGCGGATAGAGGACGGTGGAGGTCATGGCGGCGCCGATCGGGGCGCCCTTGCCGGGGTGCAGGTCGGGCATGCCGGCGACGTGCAGCATGCCGTCGAGGGCGGCGACCTGGTGGCACTGGGTGACGGCGCCGGACTCGATCCAGCTGTCGTCGGAGGCGAACACGGTGACGGTGGGCACGGCTTTCCTCTGGGAGAACGGACAGGGCGTGGCAGAACCGTCAGCGCGTCATGGTCACGACGATCCCCGATGCGCCGGCGGGCCGGCAACCGGTTTTCGACTTGCCCCGGCCATGATCGGCGGGGTAGAACGGGCGGCGGCGGCGAGCGACCGCCAGGAAGGAGGAGCCGGTCATGTCCCGCAGCACCAGCACCACGACACACTGGAGCCTCACGTGTCCGTCACCATCCGCCCCGTCGCGGGGCGCGAAGAGCTCGACCGCTTCCTCGGCCTGCCGTACGTCCTGAACGACGAGCTCGACGGCGACCTCGCCGCCGGGCGCCGCCGGCCCGGCTGGCTGTGGATGGCCCTCGACGGGGACCGCCTCGTCGCCCGGGCCGCCTGGTGGGCCCGCGCCGGGTCCGCCGAGCCGTACCTCATGGACATCTTCGACTTCGCCGACGGTCATGCCGGCACCGCGGCGCAGCTGGTCCGCACCGCGCTGGCCCGGCTCGTGCCCGCCGGGGGCCCGCCGCCGGAGTACATCCGCTTCGTCGACCCGGGCTGGGCCGAGGACCCCGCCGGGGCCGTGCTGCAGCACCTGGCCGCGCTGGAGGGCCTCGGGGCCCGCCTCCTGGTCGAGCGCCACCGCCTGGAATGGCGCCCGGGCGCGACGATTCCGCCGGGTTCCGGCCGTCTGGCGTTCCGGGATTTCCGCGGTACCGCGGAAGCTCTGGATCTCATGACCAGGGCCGTCGAGGGCACCCTCGACGCGCACCACCGGGCCGGCCTGACCCGGCTCCCGGCGCGCCGGGTCGCCGAGGAGCACCTGCACGGCGAGCTGGAGCTGTATCGCAGCCCCAGGCAGTGGTGGCGGGTGGCGACGCTGCCCGGCGGCGAGCCGGTCGGCTTCATCTTCCCCGCCCGCAACGACTACGGCCCGATCATCGCGTACCTCGCCGTGCTGCCCGAGCACCGCGGCCGCGGCTACATCGACGACGTGCTCGGCGAGGGCAGCCGGGTGCTCGCCGCCCAGGACGCGCCGCGCATCCGGGCCACCACCGACGTCGGCAACGTGCCGATGGCGAAGGCGTTCCTGCGCGGCGGCTACGTCAACTACCAGAACGAGATCAACATGACCTGGTAGGCCGGGCGGGCCCGGGCCGCCGCGCTTACACCTGCTGCACGTGCAGGGCGCCGAGCAGGCGGTCCAGGCCCTCCCGGGTGCCGATCGCGTGCCGGTTCTCCGGGTGGTTGAGGTAGTGGTTCACCGTGTCGTGCAGGAACTCCCGGTGCACTGCCGAGCGCTGCAGCTGCAGCTGGATGCGCTGCTGGTTGCGCCGGCGCAGCGGGCCGCGGCTGCGCACCAGCTCCGGCCACAGGATGCCGAGCCGGCCCACCCCGAAGACCGTGGGCAGCGGGCCGGTCATGATGGCCTCCCACGGCACGTCGTAGGTGACGAACGCGTCGACGACGGTCAGCCCGTCGCCCCGCAGCACGAGCCGGCCCGTCCCGCGGGCGAGCATGACGAGGGTGGCCACCATGAAGTAGGCGAAGACCATCGTCACCGCGAACAGCATCCAGGTGAACACGCCCCAGTCATCGTCGTCGAAGGCGACGCTGAACAGGATCCCGACGATGGGCGGGAACGCCGCGGCGCTGTTGGCCAGTCCGAAGTACGACGGCGGCGCCACGAACTCGCCCGGCCGCACGACGAGGGTGCGCGGCTTCGGCCCCTTCCCGGCCCTGATCACCCCGGCCACCGCGGTGACCAGCAGGAGCACGACCGCGGCCACCTCCGGCCACCACTCGGCGTGCCATACGATCGTGAACGGCAGCAACACGATGCCCGCGCCGCCCACGAGCACGTAGTACAGCCAGGCGTCTCGCCGGCCTAACTCGCTTTCCCCGTTTGCACGCAGTGACACCGTGCCCACCTCCTATGCACGGGAATGTATCGGGTCGCCGGGACGTTCCGCCGCCACGAATTCGACACAGCCTACGGGCAACGCCACCCTTGCGTTCGTACACCCCTGGGACGGGTCCGATTTGTCAGGGGATTCCGTGCGTCATTCGTCACAGCCTTCCCCGCGCCCCGAGCCTACCCTGGCGGCGTGTCCACGCTGCCGAGCACCGACGACCTCCTGCGGGTCATGACGATCCTGGGGATACCGGGCGATCCCCTGTACATCATGCGGGACCACGCCGACGAGCGGCGCCGCGCCGAGCTGCTCGCCCACATCACCGCCGCCCTGGTCGACCGGCTCGAGACCCTCGAGACCCGGGCCGGCCTGGACGTCGAGGACCGGGCCGACCTGCACGTGCGGGCCGACCGCGACGCCGTCGGCCCGCACGCCGCCGGCCGCCTGCAGACCGCCCGGCTGGCCTGGGTGCAGCAGAGCGTGGCCCGCCGCCGGGGCCGGCACCCCGACCCGGTCGCCGATACCGTGGCCACCACGATCGGCGTGCTCATCGAGCTGCTCGCCACGAGCGAGTCCGGCCCGATGCTCGCCGACGCGGTCGCCGGCCTGTGCGGCGCCGCCGACCACCTCGGCACCGTCCTGCGCGCCGGGCCGGTCCCATTGCCGACAGGTGCCACCATCATCTAGAGCCGCGGAGAGCCACCGCCCACCGGCCCTGCACCGGGCCGGGCGCGGCGCCGGGCTCTCAGGCGCCGACCCCGGTGACTGCCCACACTCCTGCGTAACCACGAGAGGCAGCGACGGCCACCACGGTTGCCACGTTCTCGATGACCGAGGGCCAGTCCTGCGGGGATCGTCTACGCCACGACGGCTGCACCAGCTGCGCGCAGGAGGACGTCAACGGAATGGCCGGCCCGCTCGGCGGCCCCGGGCGCGTGGACGGCCGGCGGATCAGTTGACGTGCTGGATGTACGTGTTGTCGGCGGTCAGAGGCTCCCCGTCGGTTGTGGTCGCAGTGAGCGCGGGTACGGGGGAACCGTGGGCGTCCAGCAGTTTCGAGTGCGCTTCTCCGTCTGCGAAGGCGTGGCGTTCGCCCCACTGGCGCAGCGTGACGATCACCGGGAAGAGGTCTGCGCCTGCGTCGGTGAGCTCATACAGCTTGCGTCGGCCGGACGGGGCGTCGACCTGGGTGAGCAGGTCGTGGGCGACGAGTTTGCGGAGCCGGTCGGTGAGGATGTTGCGGGCGATGCCGGTGCGCTGCTGGAAGTCGGTGAACGAGCGGGCGCCGTCCATCGCGTCGCGGATGATGAGCAGGCTCCATCGGTCGCCGACCAGATCGGTTGCTCGCGCGACCGGGCAGCTCGGGTCGGTCCACGTCGTGTCCGTCTCGCCCATCACCAGGCCTCCGTTGAGTTGCGGAATGAAACCATTCTGCCCTACGGTCTAATCGGTAGCAAAGTGCAACTGATTGGGCTGATGGGTGTGACGGGGCGGACAAGGCTGCTGCTTGCGGTGGTCTGCGCAGTCGCGGTGGCGAGCGTGTATGCCGGCCAGCCGGTGCTCGGGCAGATGGGTGGGGACCTGGGAGTGCCCGCGGAGGCGGTGGGCTGGTTCGTCGCGGCCGGGCAGCTCGGGTACTTGGCGGGCCTGGTGCTGCTGGTGCCGCTCGGCGACCTATGGGATCGACGGCGACTGATCACACTGCACCTCTTCCTGGTCGCAGGGGGTCTGATGACTGCCGCCGCCGCACCGAACGCCGGCGTCGCCTTCACGGGGCTCGCGGTTGCGGGGTTCTTCGCCGTGGTGGTGCAGACGACGGTCGCCTACACAACGGCGCTGTCCGTGCCGTCCGAGCGCGGCCGCAACCTCGGGATCGTGACCTCCGGTGTCGTGATCGGCATTCTCGGCTCCCGCATCCTCGCCGGGTTCCTCGCCGACATGTGGGGTTGGCGAAGCATCTATGTCACTCTGGCCGCACTCGCCATGGTCCTTGGCGTTCTGTCGCTTCGCTGGCTTCGCGCCGACATGCGGACCGGGACGGCCCGGTACGGGGCGTTGCTGCGCGCCTTCGGTGGCTTGTTCGCCGAGCCGGTGTTCCTCAGCCGAGGACTGATCGCGTTCTTCCTGTTCGCCTCATTCGGGACACTGTGGAGCGGTATGGCCCTGCCGCTGCAGGGAGGGCCGTGGCGTCTCAGCGAGACCCAGATCGGGATGTTCGGCATCGCCGGCCTCGCCGGCGCCCTCGGAGCCACCCGCGCCGGTCGCTGGGCGGACGCCGGGAACGCGAACCGGACCACAGGCATCGCCCTTGTGCTCTTGATCGCCTCGTGGGCAGCTATCGGGCAACTGCCTTGGTCTCTGATCCTGCTGACACTGGGAGTGATCCTGCTCGATTTTGCCGTCCAAGCCGTCCACGTCAGCAACCAGCACATCTTGACCACCGTGCACCCTGCCCGCGCCTCGACCACGATCGGCGCGTACATGGTCTTCTACTCCCTCGGCTCCGCCCTCGGCGCCGCCAGCACCACCGCGCTCTACAGCGCGGCCGGCTGGGTGGGCTCCGCCGGGCTCGGCGCCGCACTCGCCGCCGCCGGTCTGCTCACCTGGGCGCTCAGCTCACGCGCAGCGCGACGCGCTCGTAACCCCGCACCTCCTGGAACGGCCACGCAGTGATGACAACCACCAATCCCGAGTCGAGCAGCGACCGGAGTCGGGTCCGCAAGCACCAACCTGCAACCACTCCAGCAGAGAGAATCCCAGGTCAGGAGGTCTACGCTGCTCCGAGGATGATCCTGCATTACGTCGAAGCGCATGGATACCGGCCGCCAAGGGTGTTCCTGGAGTCACTAAAGGTGACCGGGGAATTGGCGTGGGATCGGCGTGCTGAACGCATCGCCGGCGTGCTCGCAGACGAATCGGAGGATCTTGAGTTTCGGTGCCTGGCGATCAGTGATCTCTCGTCGTGGAAATGCCCGCAGGCGCTCGACGCGCTGCTACTGGCTGCCCGGTCGACATCGCGGGTGACGAGATCGGCCGATCGCTTGGGCAGCTCATGTCGTGCGAGTTCGCGGCAGACGTTCACCGTGAGGACTTCCACGCATGTGTGCGCCACGGCATCGACGAGATGCTGCGGTCACGATGACCCCACACACCATCATCGGCATGCCCGCGCACCCGGCAGGCCGATGCACGGTGACGATCGGTAGTGCGCGGATCGCGGCTACTTGTTAACTGGCGATACGACCGCAGCCCGGCCAGGCTTGGTCGAGGTGACCGGGAGGATCGCTCGCATTGCGGCTGCCCAC
>NZ_JBFAZW010000203.1:0-8142 GCF_040682015.1 Dactylosporangium sp. NPDC051485 | reverse complement strand
GCCGAGGTGGTCGGGCTGCGCGCGGACGGGCCGCACCCGGGCGCGGCCAAGGAGGCGGAGGGCGGGCTGCGGTACGCCTTCCCGACCCTCGTCTTCGAGGGGCCCTCCGGCCGGGCGATCGTGCCCGGGTGGCGCCCGCTGCGGGTGTACCTCGACGCCGCCGAACGGGTCGCACCGGGCTGCGTGCGGGGGCGTGGACCGTTCGGCGACCTGGCGGCGTACCGCAGCCTCACCGGGCCCGAACTGAGCCTCCTGACGGGTGCCGACACCCCGCCACCGGGCGCGGCCGAGGTGTGCACTCCGGGCGGATCCCTGTTCCTGGACCGCGACGAGGCCGCCACCCATCCTGCCACATCGAGGGTTTAATTCCTATCTAAGCCATCGGTTTCGTCTCGATACATAAGACACATCCCGATGGCTATTGACGACAGTTCGGCCGTCTCCGCATGATGGGCCCATGACCTCGACCCACCCCGGCGTGGCGCGTCGCTACGTCGACTTCCGGCGCACGGCCAGCGCTCTCTGTCGATAGGTCCTTTCCGGCTTCCCTGTGCGCCCCTTGCGCGGGCGCGGATCCCGCACGCCCTCAGGCTCTCGAAAGGCATTGACGATCGTGAATAACATTGCAGCACTGAGCCGCCGTTCGTTCCTCGCTCTCGGCGCCGCGACGCTGCTCGCCGCGTGCGGCGACGGGACGGCCGGGCCGGGCGCCGTCGGTGGGACGGGCGGCACCCTCAAGTGGGGCTGGGCGCTCACCACCAGCTGGGACCCGGTCACCTCCTCGGCCGGCTGGGACGTGCACGTGCTGTCGCTGGTCTACGCCGGGCTGACCAAGCTCGACCAGCAGGGCAACGCCGTGCCCGCGCTGGCCAGCGGGTGGAAGTACAACGCCGACGGCACCGAGGTCACCTTCACCCTGCGGCCCGGCCTGACGTTCAGCGACGGCTCGCCGCTGGACGCCGCCGCGGTCAAGAAGAGCCTCGAGCGCGGCCGCGACCTGCCCAAGTCGCTCGTCGCCGCGCAGCTGGTCAACGTCAAGGAGGTCGTGGCGCCGGACGGCGGTACCGTCGTCATCCGGCTCGGCGTCGCGGACTTCCAGATCCCCAACCTGCTGGCCGGCAAGACCGGCATGATCGTGAACCCGGCGGCCCACGCCGACCCCGGCGCGCTCGCCCTCAAGCCCGCCGGCGCCGGGCCGTTCACGCTCACGTCGTACACCCAGAACGCCAAGGCCGTGCTGGTCAAGAACCCGTCCTACTGGGACGCGGCGAACATCAAGCTGCAGAACTTCGAGGCCTACCCGCTGCCCGAGGCGGCCACCGTCGTCGCCGCGCTGCAGTCCGGGCAGTACGACGTCGCCCAGATCCCCGGCAGCCAGGTCGAGGCGGCCAAGGCGGCCGGCCTGCAGGTCCAGGTCATCCCCTCGCTCGTCGTCGCCGTGCTCGACGTGAACATCACCAAGAAGCCGTTCGACGACCCCAAGGTGGCCGAGGCGCTGCACTACGCGGTGGACCGCGCCGCGCTGCTCAAGACCGCCTCCTTCGGCCACGGCGAGGTCGCCTACCAGCCCTTCCCGAAGGGCTACGCCGGCTACGACCAGGCCCTGGACGGGATCTACGCCTACAACCCCGACAAGGCCAAGGCGCTGCTGGCCGAGTCCAGCTACAAGGGCGCGCCCGTCGACGTCGTCATCACCACGTCGGCCGCGGCCGGGGTGCCCGAGCAGCTGCAGTCCCAGCTACAGGCGGCCGGCTTCCGGCCCACCATCGAGGTCATCCCGCAGGCGCAGGCCACCCAGCTGGTGTACGTCCAGCACTCCAAGGCCCTCTTCGTCGACCAGTTCGCCGGGCGCGACTCCGCCGTGCAGGCCTTCCAGGTGCTCTTCGGCAAGGAGGGCCTGATGAACCCCGGCCGGGTGCAGCCCCCGGAGCTCGCCGAGGCCCTCGCGAAGGTCAGCTCGACGCCGCTGGACGACCCGAAGTACCCCACCGTCCTGCAGGCGGCGACGGCGGTCGCGGTGCGCAGCATGCCCAACGTCTTCCTCTACACCGTGCCGCGCATCCTGGCCCGCCGCCCGAACGTGTCCGCCATCCCGGAGTTCACCGTCGTGCAGCGCTTCGAAGGGGTGACCGTGTCGTGACCGCGCTGCTGCAACGCCCGCCGGCCCCGGCTCGCGCCCGGCCGGCGCCACCCGGACGGGCGCGGCGCCGCCGCCACGGCTGGCTCGGTGCGGTGGCCACGCCCGTCGTCGTGTTCCTGTTCTCGTCGCTGCTGACGTTCTCCCTCGGCGCGCTGTCGCCCAGCAACCCGGCCGCGGCGGTCCTCGGCGAGACGGCCACGCCGGCCGACATCGCGCGCATGAACCACGAGTTCGGCCTCGACCGGCCGTTCCTGGTGCAGTACGCCGACTGGCTCGGCGGCGCCCTCACCGGCGACCTCGGCCGCTCGTACTTCACCACGATCCCGGTCGCCGACAGCATCTTCGCCGCGCTGCCGGTCGACCTGGCCCTCGCCGGCCTGGCCATCCTGCTCGCCGTGCTGCTCGGCGGGGCCGCCGGCATCGCCGCCGCGCTGCGCAGGGGCTCGCGGCTGGACCGGGCGGTCACCGTGGTCGCCTCGGCGCTGGGCACGCTGCCGCCGTTCGCGATCGGCATCGGCCTCGTGGTCGTCTTCTCGGTGCTGCTGAAGCTCCTGCCGGCCGGCGGCTACATCGGACCGCAGCACGGGCTGCTGCCCTGGCTGCGCTTCGCCATCCTGCCCGCGCTCGCGCTGAGCCTCGACATCGCCGCCTCCATCGCCCGGCAGCTGCGCACCTCGCTCGTCGCCCAGCTCGGCGAGAACTACGTCACCGGCGCCGTCGTGCGCGGCCTCGGCGCCCGCCGGGTGCTCTTCGGCCACGCGCTGCGCAACGCCGTCGGGCCGGCCCTGACCGTGCTCGGCGTCGCCGTGCCGACCGTCCTCGGCGGCGCCGTCGTCACCGAGAAGATCTTCAACCTGCCGGGCCTCGCCCAGCTCGCGTTGCAGGCCTCGGCCCAGCACGACGTGCCCCTCATCCAGGGCACCCTGCTCGTCGCCGTGACGGTCGTGCTGCTGTGCAACACCCTGGTCAACCTGGCCCTGTCCCGGGTCACCCCGCAGGGCCGGCGGCCGTGAGGCGCCTGGCCCTGGCCGGGCTGCTGCTCGTTGCCGTCCTCGCCGTCGCCGGGGGCCTGCTCGCCCCGCACGATCCGCTCCACCAGGACCCCGACCTCGCCCTGCACGCGCCGACCTGGGCCCACCCGTTCGGCACCGACTACCTCGGCCGGGACGTGCTGAGCCGGCTCGTCGCCGGCACCGGCGCCACCGTCGTGGCCGCGATCGAGAGCGTCGGCGTCGGGCTGCTGCTCGGCGTCGCGCCCGGCCTCGCCTCGCTGTGGCTCGGCCGGGGCGTCGAGTGGGTGCTGCTGCGGGCCGTGGACGCGCTCATGACCCTGCCGTTCATCGTCTTCGCGGTCGCCGTCACCGGCATCCTCGGCAACGGGCTCACCCAGGCGATGCTGGCCATCGGGGTGCTCTTCGCGCCGCTGTTCTTCCGGGTCACCCGGGCCGCCGGGCTGGCGCTCACGCGGGCGCAGTACGTGGAGGCGGCCGAGCTCTTCGGCGCCTCCCGGGCGCGAGTCCTGCGCACCCACGTGTGGGGCAAGGTGCTGCCGACCGTCGCGGTCACCGCCGCCCAGGCCACCGGGGGCGCGCTGCTGGCCGTGTCGTCGCTGACGTTCCTCGGCATCGGCGTCCAGCCGCCCGCGCCCACCTGGGGTGGCGTCCTCGCCAGCGACCTGGGCTTCCTGGCCCAGCAGCCGTGGGCGCCGATCATCCCGGCCGCGCTCATCGCGCTGACCGTCGCTGCCCTCAACACCCTCGCCGACGACAGGGGGGCTCTCCGTGCTGCGCGTTGACGACCTGCGGGTCACCGTCGGCGGCGACCTCGAGGCGGTCCGCGAGGTCTCCCTCACCCTCGGCCCGGGGGAGGCGCTCGGCCTGGTCGGCGAGTCCGGCTCCGGCAAGACGCTCACCTGCCGGGCCGTGCTCGGCGTGCTCCCGCCCGGCGCCGCCGTGGCCGGCGGCCGGGTCACCCTGGGCGAGGTCGAGCTGACCTCCCTGGACCGCAAGGGCTGGGACCGGGTGCGCGGCGGGCGCATCGGCGCGGTCTTCCAGGACCCGGCGTCGTACCTCAACCCGTCGCTCACCGTCGGCCGCCAGCTCGCCGAGCAGCTGCGCCTCAAGCGGGGCCTGCCGCGCAAGGCGACCCGGGCCGCAGCCGTGGACCTGCTCGCCGCGATGGGCATCCGGCGCCCGGAGGCGGTGCACGACCAGTACCCCCACGAGCTGTCCGGCGGCATGCTGCAGCGCGCCCTCATCGCCATCGCCGTGGCCGGCGAGCCGGAGCTGCTCGTCGCCGACGAGGCCACCACCGCGCTCGACCCGGCCGTGCAGGCCGAGGTGCTGGAGCTGCTGGGCGACCTGCGCGCCCGCCGGGGCCTGGCCCTGCTGCTGGTCAGCCACGACCTCGCGGTGGTCGCCGAGGTGTGCGACCGGGTGGCCGTCTTCTACGCGGGACAGATCGTCGAGCAGGGCCCGACCGCCTCGGTGATCGCCAACCCGCGCCACCCCTACACCGCGGCGCTGCTGCGCGTGGCCTCGCTCGGCGACTGGCGCCGCCGCGAGCTCGAGGTGATTCCCGGGCGGCCGCCATCGGTCGGGGCCTCGGGGCCGGGCTGCGCCTTCGCCGAGCGGTGCGCGCACGCCGCCGAGGGCTGCGCCGCGCCCGTGCCATTGTCCATAGTGGACGACCGGGTCGTGCGCTGCCACCGGGCCGGCGAGCTCGCCCTGGCGGGTGCGTGATGGCCGCGCTGCTCGACATCCGCGACGTCACCGTGGAGTACGACGGCCACCGCGTCCTCGACGGCGTCAGCCTGGCCGTGCGGGCCGGGGAGATCCTCGGCGTCATCGGCGAGACCGGCTCGGGCAAGACCACCCTGGCCCGCGCCGTGGCCGGGCTCGCACCCGTGCGCTCCGGGCACATCGACTTCGCCGGCACCGAGCTCACCGCCCTGCGCGGCCGGGCGCTTCGGGCCTGGCGGCGCACGGGCGCGCTGCAGTACGTCTTCCAGGACCCGCTGCGCGCCCTCGACCCGCAGCACACCGTGGCCGCCGCGGTGGGGGAGGGCCTCGCGGTAGCCGGCACGTTCACCGCGCCCGAGATCGCCGCCCGGGTCGAGGGTGCCCTCGCCCGGGTCGGCCTCGACCCCGACCTGGCCGGGCGGCGCCCCGGCGAGATCTCCGGCGGCCAGCGCCAGCGCGTCCTGCTGGCCCGCGCCCTCGCCGTCGGGCCGCGGCTGCTGCTGTGCGACGAGCCCGTCTCGGCGCTGGACGCGTCCAACCGCAACCACGTCCTGCGCCTGCTCGCCGGCCTGCGCGACACCGGCGTCACCGTCGTGGTCATCTCCCACGACCTGAGCTCCCTCGCCGGCATCGCCGACCGGGTCGCCGTGCTCTACGGCGGCCGGCTCGTCGAGCACGGCCCGATCGGTGAGGTGCTCACCGCGCCCCGCCACCCGTACACCGCGCTGCTGGCCGCCTCCTCGCCCAGCGTCCGCCGCGTGCGGCCGATCCCGGCGGCGAGCCTGCGCGGGCCCGGCGACCGCGCGGTGCTGCCCGGCGGCTGCTCGTACGCGGGCCGCTGCCCGTTCGCCACCGGCGCCTGCGACACCGCCCCCGCACTGTCCACCGTGGACGGCGACCGGGCCGTCGCGTGCCACCGCGCGGCCGAGTGGCGCGGTTTGGTACAGGTGGGGTCATGACCACAACAGACCTCAGCACCATCACCGCCGAGCTGGCCGGCCGCGCCGCCGAGCACGACCGGGACGCCTCCTTCCCGCACGAGGGCATCGCGCTGCTGCACCAGCACGGCCTGCTCACCGCCACCGTCGCCGCGCGGTACGGCGGGGCGGGGGCGGGGCTCGGCCGTACCGTCGAGATCCTCACCGCGCTGGGCGCCGGGGACCCGGCCGTCGCGCTCGTCACGGCGATGACCCTGTTCACCCACGCCGGGCAGGCGCTCGCCCCGACCTGGCCCGCGCCCCGCTACCGGCAGCTGCTGGCCGAGTCGGCGGCCGCCCCCACGCTCGTCAACGCGTTGCGGGTCGAGCCCGAGCTCGGCACCCCGGCCCGCGGCGGCCTGCCCGCCACCGTGGCCCGGCGGGTCGCGGGCGGCTGGTCGCTGAGCGGCCACAAGATCTTCTCCACCGGCGCGGAGGCGCTCGCCTGGATGCTCGTGTGGGCCCGCACCGACGAGGACGAGCCGCGCACCGGTTCGTTCCTGGTCCGCGGCGGCAGCCCCGGCGTGCGCATCGAGCGCACCTGGGACCACCTCGGCCTGCGGGCCAGCCGCAGCGACGACGTGATCCTGACCGACGTCCACGTCCCGGTCGACGCCACGCTCGAGCTGTCCGCGCCCGTGGCCGACGCCCGCGGCGCCGAGCTGTTCGCCTGGAACTGCCTCGGGCTCACCGCGCTGTACCTCGGCGTCGCCCACGCCGCCCGCGACTTCCTCGCGCGGTTCCTGCACGAGCGGGTCCCCACCTCGCTCGGCCGGCCCCTCGCCACGCTGCCGCGGTTCCAGGCCGCGGTCGGCGAGATCGAGGCGCGGCTGTGCGCGGCCGAGGTGCTCGTCAAGGCCCTGGCCGCCGGGGTCGACGCCGGCGACCCGGAGTCGGCCCGCCGCGCCCCGATCGGCAAGCTGCTCGGCGCCCGGGCCGCCATCGAGAGCGTCCAGGAGGCCGTGGCGCTCATCGGCAACAACGCGCTGAACCGGCGCAACCCGCTCGAACGGCACCTGCGCGACGTGCTCTGCGCCCGCATCCACACGCCGCAGGACGACACCATCCTGACCGCGGCCGGCAAGGCCGCGCTGTCTCGTTCCGGAAAGGCATTGCATCCATGACCGTCGAGTTCATCGGCATGATCGGCACCCAGCACGTCTCGGAGATCCACGCGCCCGCGGGGCCGGTGATCGACCCGGCGTACACCCGGCGCTTCGCCCGCGCCCACGAGGACGCCGGCTTCGACCGGATCCTCATCGGCTACGGCTCCGGCTGGCCCGAGGGCGGCCAGGTCGCCGCGCACGTCGCCGCCCACACGGAGCGGCTCGGCCTGCTCATCGCCCACCGCCCCGGCTTCGTCGCCCCGACCCTGGCCGCCCGCACCTTCGCCACCCTCGACCAGTTCAGCGGCGGCCGGGTCGCCGTGCACACCATCACCGGCGGCAACGACCACGAGCAGCAGCGCGACGGCGACTACCTGGGCAAGGACGAGCGCTACGCCCGCACCGACGAGTACCTCGAGATCCTGCGCCGGGCCTGGTCCTCGCCCGAGCCGTTCGACTACGACGGCCGGTACTACAAGTTCGCCGACTTCGCCGCGCACGTCCAGCCCGCGCACCGCATCCCGCTGTACTTCGGCGGCTCCTCCGAGGCCGCGTACCGGGTCGGCGGCAAGCACGCCGACACCTTCGCCCTGTGGGGCGAGCCCCTCGCCGAGACCGCCGAGCAGATCGCCTCCGTGCGCGCCGCCGCGGCCTCCGCCGGGCGCCCCGACGCGCCGGGCATCAGCGTCTCCTTCCGCCCGATCCTCGGCCCGACCGAGGAGCTCGCCTGGGAGCGCGCGCACGCCATCCTCGACACCATCACCAGCGGCCACAGCTCCTGGCAGCGCGGCTCCTGGGGCACCACCGGCGCCCCGCAGAACGTCGGCTCCCAGCGCCTGCTCGCCGCCGCGGCCAAGGGCGACCTGCACGACCGTGCACTGTGGACGCCCACCGCGAAGGCGACCGGCGCCGGCGGCAACTCCACCGCCCTCGTCGGCACCCCGGAGACCGTCGCCAAGGCCCTCCTCGACTACGTCGACATCGGCGTGACCACCCTGCTGATCCGCGGCTACGACCCGCTCGACGACGCCATTGACTACGGTCGTGACCTGCTGCCCCTGGTACGCCAGGAGCTCGCCCACCGCGCAACCCCGACGCCGGTGTGCTGTACCTGCGCTCGTATCTGCTCATGCGGGCGGTGATCGGCTTCCTCGGGGTCGCACTGCCCTTCGCGCTCG
>NZ_JBFAZW010000202.1:0-8316 GCF_040682015.1 Dactylosporangium sp. NPDC051485 | reverse complement strand
GGGCCGCGGGCGCAGGTGCACCCCGGCCCGGTCCAGCCGCGGCGCGGGCCCGCCGAGCAGCCCGGCCAGCGCGGGCAGGCGCACGGCGAGCGGCACCGCGGCCGCGAGCGCGGCGAGCACGAGGATCACGACCAGCCCGGTGCCGGCGGCGTCGAGCGCCAGCGCGTAGCCGGCCGCGACCGCCGGGGCCACGAGCGGCAGGATCGCCCGCAGGGCCAGCCGCCCGCGGGCGGGGGACAGCACCAGCTCATCGGCCACCGGGCTCGCCACGCCGTGCACTGTAGACGAGATCGACGCTCGTTGGGGGGCACCGGCAAGGCGGCCGCCCAGCTACCCGCGTAGCCGGAGGCGCGCCGCCGGGTCAGCGGCGGCCCCGGACCAGGTCGCGGACCTCGCGGTTGAACCGCACCTCGGCGACGAGGGCGGAGGTGGCGACCCCGGCGAGGGCCCCCAGCAGCCAGCGGCAGGGCACGAGAACGAGCGCGGCGGCGACGGACCACAGCATGGCTCCGACCATGACCGGTGCCGGTCGCGGAGCGGTTGCCGGCATCAGGCAGAGCGGGAGACTTCAAACCAGACCGCCTTGCCACCGGCCGGGTCGGGGTCCACGCCCCAGGCCGAGGCGACCGAGGCGACGATGAGCAGGCCGCGGCCGTTCTCGGCCTCCGCGTCCGCCGGGCGGGGGCTGGGCAGCCGCTCGCTGCGGTCGGCGACCGACACGCGCAGAGCGTCCGCAAGCAGCTCCAGGCGGACGAGCACGGCGCCGACGGTGTGCTGGATCGCGTTGGTGATGACCTCGTCGAGCAGCAGCAGGGCGTCGTCGGCCAGGGTGTCCTCGCCCCAGGCGGCGAGCAGGTCGGCGGTGAAGCGGCGGGCCGCGGAGGCACTCACCGCGTCGCCCCGGAAGCGGCGCTGGGCGCTGCGGCGCGTGCCGGCGGGGGCGGGGCGGTCGTCGACGGAAAGGCAGACCAGCGCGACGTCGTCGGTGCGGGGGCGCGGGCCGACGCCGGCGGCCAGGACGTGGTCGAGCATGGCGCGGGGGTCGGTCGTCGGGGCGGCGCGCACGGCGGCGCGCAGCTCGGCCAGGCCGTCGTCGAGGTGGTAGCGCCGGTCCTCGACCAGGCCGTCGGTGTACAGCAGCAGGTTGGCCCCGCCGGGCACGAGGAACGTGGTCTCGGGGAAGCCGACGTCGGGGCTGACGCCGAGCGGCGGGGCAGGGCGCAGGGTCAGGGTGCCGACCCGGCGGCCGGCCCGCAGGACCGGCGGCGGGTGGCCGGCCAGGACCGCGGTCGCGGTGCCCTCCGACAGGTGCAGCTCGAGGTAGCAGCAGGTGGCCACGGCGTCGGGATGCAGGTCCAGCAGCAGGCGGTTGACCCGCTGCATGACCGCGGACGGGCTGTGCCGCTCGGCCGCGTAGGCGCGCAGGGCGTTGCGGACCTGGCCCATGACGGCGGCGGCGGTGGCGCTGTGCCCGACGACGTCGCCGATGACGACCGCGACCACGTCGCCGCCGAGGGGGATGACGTCGTACCAGTCGCCGCCGACGTCGGCGCCGTGGGTCCACGGCAGGTAGCGGGCGGCGTGGCGCAGGCCGGGGACCTCGGGCAGCTCGGCCGGCAGGAGGGCCCGCTGCAGCTCGCCGGCGATGGAGACCTGGGCCTCGAAGAGCAGCGCGCGCTGCATCGCCTGGGCGCACACGGCGGCGAAGGCGGCCAGGTTGGCGCGCTCCGCGTCGTCGAACTCGCGCGGCATGCCGTAGCCGATGACGAGGGTGCCGAGCACGTCGCCGGCGGTGGCCAGGGGCAGGAACGCCCAGGCCTGGCGGCCGCCGCTGGGGATGGGGCGGCCGGCGCCGGCGGCCTGGGCGACGGCGAACTCGGCCAGCGTGCTCAGGTAGCGGGCGCGGCCGGTGCGGGCCACCTCGGTCGCCGGGTACGGGTGGGTGAGCGGCACCTCGCGCAGCCGCTCGACGACCTGCGGCTCGTAGCCGGCGTGGTAGGTGAGCTCCAGGTGATCGTCCCGGCGCAGCAGCAGGGCCAGGCCCTGGCCGCCGGCGGAGGGGCGCAGCACGGCGCCGATGGCGGCGTACACGTCGGCGGCGGTGCTGGCCGCGACCAGGGCGGCGGTGACCGCCTGCAGGGCCGCGTTGCGTTCGGCCGCCCGGCGGGCCTGGGCCATGCTCTGCTCGACCCGCTCCTGCTGGGCGGCCTGGCCGGTGACGTCGCGGAACGACACGGCGACCGAGTCGGCGCCGGCCCGGGCCGCGCTGACCTCCCAGAACTCGTGGAGCTCGGGGGACTGCAGCCGCGCCTGCCACGGCGCCCCGCCAGTGAGGACCTCGGTCCAGCGCTCGACCAGCGCGCGGGTGCCGGGGCCCGTGGCCAGCTCGGACCAGCTCCGGCCGATGACCTCCTCCGCCGGGCGGCCGGTCAGCGCGGCGCCGGCGGCGTTGAGGTACTCGCAGACGAAGTCGCGCACCTCACCGTCGGGGCTGCGCACCGCGCGCAGCACCGTGAAGCCGTCGAACGCGGCGTCGAGCACCTCGTAGAGGCGGGTGCCGCCGATCGACTGCGGGCCGAGGGTGACCGTGCGCAGATCGACGAAGCGCACCACCAAGCCGTCGCCACTGGGGCCGATCCACAGCTCGAAGTGGCCCGACAGGCTCGGCCGGTCGTAGTAGACGGTGCGGGCCACCGGCTCGCGGGCCTCGACCACCTTGCGGTACAGCGGCATGGTCGCGTCGTTGACGGTGTCCGGCCACAGCCGCCGGTAGCGGCCGCCGACCAGCTCGGCGCGGTCCCGCCCCAGGTAGCGGGCGCCGGCCTCGTTGACGTACAGCAGCTCGAAGTCCTCGATCTCGCCGGTGCCGGCCGCGCGCACGGCCCGGGCGAAGGCCCAGCCCTGCTGGTCGGCGTCGAGCACGGCGAGGATGTCGGCGGAGGGCAGCACGTCCGGACCGTCGAGCATGCGGCCATCATCGCATCCGGGCCCGGTCAGCGCTGCGGGCGCAAGCCCGCGTCGGTACGCACCGCCCCCTCGGCGCCGATCGCACAGCCCAGCCGGGCGGCGAGGGCGTCGGCAGCGGTCATCGCGTGATGAGCAGGTTGGCGGTGTCGACCACGGGCCGGTAGCCGAGCGCGACGTAGATCTTGTTCGAGGTCGGGTTGTCCTGGTCGGTGTAGAGGCAGACCCGCAGGCCCGCCGCCCGCAGGCGGTGCGACAGGTGCGCCACGGCGTTGCCGGCCCAGCCGCGGCCCCGCTCGGCGGGCGGCGTGTACACCGGGCCGAGGCGCACCGTGCCGAAGGCGGGCGGGGTGGCCCCGAGCATGTGCACCGGGCGGTCGTGAGCGTCGACCCAGAGGTACACGTGCCCGGCCTCGATGCGGCGGAGCAGGTCGTCCCGGCTCGGCAGCTCGTGCGCGGAGGACCCGCGCGGGCGCCCGGCCTGCTCGTCGGCGTCGCCGCCGAACGCCGCGTACCACTCGGCCGTCACGTCGAGGTCGTCCCGCCCGGCGTGGCGCAGCCGCCCGGGCGCCGGGGCCGGCCAGTCCAGCTCGCCGAGCTCGAACAGCCGGGTGTGCCGGGACACCTCGACCCGCCCGCCGCCGAGGCGGGCCAGTTCCTGCGCGCACAGGGCGGCGGCCGGCAGCGCCCCGTTGACGCCGAGCGTCTCCTCGCCCCGCGCGTGCAGGGCGCCGGCCAGCGCGACCGCGGCCTCGTCGGGCATCGGCAGCAGGTACGGCGGGCGCGGCTCGAACGGCGCGGTACGCATCCCGGCCCCGACCACGGCCCCGCCCTCGTCGCGCACCACCAGCCACCAGTCCCCGGGCGGCGGCGCCACGCCGGCCTCCCGCGCGGCCACGGCCCGGTTGGCGAAGGAGGCGACGACCGAGCAGGCGACCGGGTCGGCGGCGAGCAGTCCGGCGGCGGCGTCCAGGAACCGCGCCGCGTCGGCGACGAACTCCAGCTGCGGGCTCATACACGCCAATCTATCCGAGCCGGCCGAACCCCGCGGCCCGCCCGATAGGTCCTATTCATGCGGAATGTCGAAAATGCTTTCCGCCCGCCGGGGTATAAGTCGGACAAGTCGCGGCGCGCCAGCGCCCGACCTATCGGCCCAAGGCTTCCGCCGACCGAGAAGCCGTCGGCAACAGACAACACAACGGCGCCCGCGATCCGGGTTGGATCGCGGGCGCCGAGCACGCGCTCAGTTCGAGGGTGTGGACACCGGCGTAGCGGCGTCGTTGGCGATCAGCTCCGGATGGCTGGCGACGAACGTGGCGACCGAGTCGCTGCCGAAGGACTTGAGCAGTTCGACCGCGGTCGGGTCGAGGGACTCGAACAACTGGCCGTTGATCTTTTCGGGGTTGTACTGGCCGTTGTTGGTGCGCAGCGTGACCATCTTGTCCGAGTCGATGTCCTTCAGCGTGAAGATCCAGTCGGAGAGGTGGACCTCGCCGTTGTAGAACGAGACCGCCTTGCCGACCGAGCCGAGGATCTCGTGGACCTTGATCGGGTTGGCGATCACGCCCCCGCTGGTGGCCTTCTTCGCCATCGCCTTGATGAACTGCTGCTGGTGGCGCTGGCGGCCGTAGTCGCCGTCGTTGTTGCCCATCTTGTCGCGCTGACGGACGTAGTCCAGCGCCTGCCACGGCAGGAAGTCGTGGCACCCGACCTCGTACACCTGCGGCTTCATGTTCGGCTTGAGGGTGGTCGGGATGCCGTCGGCGTTGAAGTTGTACGGCACACCCTCCTCCCCCGTCTTCTGGTTCCACCCGACGTGGATCGAGGTGACGCGCTCGTCGACGCACATGTGCACCCCGCCGAGGGCGTTGACCAGGCCGCTGAAGCCGTCGAAGTTGACGATCGCGGCGCCGTGGAACTTCAGGCCGCCGGCCATGTTGCTCACGGTCTCGGCCAGCAGCTTCAGCCCATTGTTGCGGCCGCCGCCGTTCTGGTAGCCGAACTGGAACGCCGCGTTGATCTTGTCGGTGCCGCCGTTGTACTTCGTTTCCTTGCTCGCCGGGATCTTCACCCGCGTGTCACGAGGGATCGACATCATGTACACGGCGTCGTGCGAGGCCGGCACATGCGCAACGATGATCGAGTCGGCGCGCGCGCCCATCTCCTCGTTGCCGATGCGCTCGTCGATGCCGACGAGGAGCAGGTTGATCGGCCCGTCGATGGTCGCGCCGGTCGCCGCCGCGTCGCCGAGGCCGCCCTCGTGGGTGATCTGGTCGCTGTAGTAGTTCAGCAACACGTTGCCACCGACGAGCACGCCCCCGCTCACGAGCAGCAGTAACGCCCCGAAGACCAGGGACAAACGCGCCCACAACGGGTCTCTCTTCCCACGCTTCTTCGCCATACCACTCCCCGACACCAATGGTCCCTCGGCGCGCCACAATATCTCCCCGAGATTTACGGCGACGTTTCGTCCCTGAAGACGGATTTGGGACAGCGATCGGTTGCAGTCGCGGCTCAGGATTCTGGGTCCAGTAGGACCGACCCGAGCGACGTGCACAGGCAGTACATGGCCCGTCCCTGACGGTTGCGTTGCACCAGCCGTGCGTCGTGCAGCAGCCCCGGCTGCCGGCGGTCGGGCCGGCCATGACATGGATCACGGCAACGCAGCGCGTCGCGGGCACGACTGTGCCGGCCTGACTACCGTGGTACACAGTTCGTGCTCGGTTGCGTGGTTGTCGAGGGGGATCAGTTGGGCGCGCTGCAGCGGTTCGAGAAGCGGCTGGAAGGCATGGTCGAGGGCACCTTCGCCAAGGTGTTCAAGGGCGTCGTGCACCCGGTCGAGATCCTCAACGCCATGCAGGGCGAGGCGAGCGCGAACCAGACGCAGATGACCGGCGGCCGCATCCTGGTGCCGAACCGGTACGTGATCGCCCTGGCCCCCGCCGACCACAGCCGCCTGGCGCCGTTCGCCGCCGCCCTGGCGCAGGAGCTGGCCCAGTCCCAGGCCGAGTACGTCGGCGAGCAGAGCTGGGCCGTCTACGGCGACATCGTCGTCGAGATCACCCGCGGCGACGACCTGGACACCGGCCTGTTCCGGGTCATGGCCACGGTCTACACCGGCGGGCAGGTCGCCCCCGGCGAGGCCAGCGGCGTGCGGCTGGTCACCGAGGACGGGCAGCACTACCCGCTCGCCCGCGGCGCGACCATCATCGGCCGCGGCGAGCAGGCCTCGCTGCGCCTGGCCGACGTGGGCGCCTCCCGTCAGCACGCGCGGGTGGAGTACGACGGCAATCGCGCGGTGCTGACGGACCTCGGCTCGGCGAACGGCTCGGTGGTGAACGGCCGCCGGGTCGACTCGGTCATGCTGAACCCGGGCGACGAGATCGTGATCGGCTCGACCCGCCTGTCGTTCCGGGTCTGAGCCGTCACCGCATCAGCACGTCCTCGGCCAGCCGCAGCGCCCGGGCGTTGAGGGCGCCGCTGTCGGCGAGGGCGGTGTTGCGGTACAGCACGACCGCCCTGTCCCCCGAATCGGTGACGCCGTTGAAGGTCGAGACGCCGGGCACGTCGCCGGGGTGCGCCCAGAAGCCGCCGGACCCGCTGGGCACCCAGAAGATGCCGAGGCCGTAGCGCATGCCGGCCCGCACGTCCTGGTACGTCTCGGCCGGCACCGTGCGGTGCAGCTCGGCCGCCTGGGCCGGGGCCAGCAGCTCGCCGCGCTGCAGCGCCCGCCAGAACCGCACCAGGTCGTCGGTCGTGCTGACCAGCCCCCGGCCGCGTCGGCCACCGTCGGGTTGAGCTCGGTGACGTCGACCAGCGGCGCGCCCGGGGCGAACTGCTGGTACCCGCGGGCCGAGGACGCCGGCAGCGCCGGGTGGTCGTACGGGAAGTAGGTGTCGCGCAGCCCCAGCGGCCGGGTGACCCGGTCGCGCACCTGCTCCGCCCACGACCGGCCGGTGACCCGCCGCACGATCATCCCGGCCAGCACGTAGTTGGTGTTCGAGTAGTCCCAGTGGGTGCCGGGCGCGAAGTTCGGCGGGTGCCGCAGCGCGATCGCCACCAGGTCGGCCGGGTCGTAGTGGTCGAGCCGGTGCGCGCGGTACTCCTCCGCAGAGCCCAGCGCGGCCATGTCGTCGGTGTAGTTGTACAGCCCGCTGGTGTGCTGCAGCAGCTGCCGGACCGTGATGCGCCGCCCGTCGTTGCCGTTGCCCGTCACCACGCCCGGCAGCCACCGCTGCACCGGGTCCGCAAGCGTCAGGCGGCCCTCGCCCACCAGCTGCAGTACCACCACGGAGACGAACGTCTTCGTGTTGCTGCCGATGCGGAACCGGCCCGCCACCGGCATCGGCGCCCGGCCGTCCAGGGTCGCGTGCCCGACCCGCGCCACGCTCTCGCGGTGCCCGGCCGACACCTGCCCCTGCGCCCCGACGACCCCCCGCCGCCCCAGATCCTCCAGCGCCTCCTGCAGCTCGTCGCGCCGCCCCGCCGGGGCCGGCACCAGCACCGTCGCGGCCGCCGCCTTGAGGATCGTGCGCCGCGTGGATGTCCGCCCCGGCGTGCTCTCCAGCATCTCCTGCATGGACTCCAGCCTCGGCGAACGCCGATCCTTCCTCCATCCCGGCACCCAGCGGGTCCGGGGTAGGGCTAGCCCCGGCTTTGCGATGATGGGCCGATGCCAACGATCACCTTCCGTGAGGCCGCCCCGGGCGACGTGCCGCGCCTGGTCGAGCTGGTGCAGTCGGCGTACCGCGGCGAGTCCAGCCGGGCCGGCTGGACCACCGAGGCCGACCTGCTCGACGGCCAGCGCGCCGACCCCGACATGGTCGCCGCCGCGATCGCCGACCCGGCCGGCGCCGTCCTGGTCGCCGAGACCGCCGGCGAGCTCGTCGCCTGCTGCCAGATCGAACGGCGCGACGGTCACGCCTACTTCGGGATGTTCGCCGTCGACCCGGCCCGCCAGGCCGCCGGCCTCGGCGCCGCCGTGCTGGCCGAGGCCGAGCGGCGCGCCCGCGACGGGTGGCAGGTCACCGAGATGCGGATGACGGTCATCGTGCAGCGCGAGGATCTCATCGCCTGGTACGTGCGCCGCGGCTACGCCCGCACCGGCGTGCTGAGCCCCTTCCCGTACGGCGACGAGCGCTTCGGCCGGCCGCGCCGCAGCGACCTCGCGTTCGAGACGCTGACGAAGTCGCTGCCGTGACCGGCACCTGGTCCTGGGACGAGAGCGCACGCGCGAGATCGAAGTGGTGATCCGGCGGGCCTAGGTGACTGGTGCTAAACGCGGGCTGATTGGTGACGCCGGTCAGCCCGCGTTTGTTGTTGGGGCGAGGTCGGGTTCGGGAGGTGCGCGCG
>NZ_JBFAZW010000201.1:0-8874 GCF_040682015.1 Dactylosporangium sp. NPDC051485 | reverse complement strand
GGCATCTCGCCCCGCGAGGCGCTCGCCATGGACCCGCAGCAGCGGCTGCTGCTGGAGGCGTCGTGGGAGGCCTTCGAGCGGGCCGGGATCGACCCGGCCGGCCTGAAAGGCAGCCGCACCGGGGTCTTCGCCGGCGCCATCCACCAGGACTACGCCGGACAGGCCCCCGCCGACAAGGTCGAAGGACATTTCCTCAGCGGTACGTCCACCAGCGTGGTCTCCGGCCGCATCGCCTACGCCTTCGGGTTCGAGGGCCCCACCCTGACCGTCGACACCGCCTGCTCCTCGTCGCTCGTCGCCCTCCACCTGGCCGCGCAGGCGCTGCGCGGCGGCGAGTGCGCCCTGGCCCTGGCCGGCGGCGTGACGGTGATGTCCGGCCCGGGCATCTTCACCGAGTTCTCCCGCCAGCGAGGCCTCGCACCCGACGCGCGGGTCAAGGCGTTCTCCCAGGGCGCGGACGGCACCGCCTGGTCCGAGGGCGTCGGCGTGCTGCTGCTGGAACGGCTCAGCGACGCCCGCCGCCACGGCCACCCGATCCTCGCGGTCGTGCGCGGCTCGGCGGTCAACTCCGACGGCGCCTCCAACGGCCTGACCGCCCCCAGCGGCCCGTCCCAGCAGCGGGTGATCCGCCAGGCCCTGTCGAGCGCCGGCCTGCGACCGTCCGACGTGGACGCCGTCGAGGCGCACGGCACCGGCACGGCGCTGGGCGACCCGATCGAGGCCCAGGCGCTGCTGGCCGCCTACGGGCAGGAGCGCGACCGTCCGCTGTGGCTCGGCTCGGTGAAGTCGAACATCGGTCACACCCAGGCGGCGGCCGGCGTGGCCGGGATCATCAAGATGGTCGAGGCGATGCGCCACGGCGAGCTGCCGCGGACGCTGCACGTGAGCGCGCCGACGTCCCACGTGGACTGGGCCTCGGGCGCCGTCGAGCTGCTGACCTCCCCGCGCCCCTGGGAGGCGGCCGGCCGGCCGCTGCGGGCCGGCGTCTCCGCCTTCGGCGCGAGCGGCACCAACGCGCACGTGATCCTGGAGTCCGTACCCGCCGCCGACCGTGCCTCGTCCCCGTCCTCCGGCCCGGTGCCGCTGGTGGTGTCGGCCCGCTCGGTGTCCGCGCTGCGGCAGGCGGGGGCCCGGCTGGCCGAGCGGCTCTCCGAGGACCCGTCGCTCGGCCTGTCCGACGCGGCGTTCTCGTTGGCCTCCGGCCGGGCGGCGCTGGAGCACCGGGCGGTGGTCGTGGCGGCGGATCGTGCGGAGGCGCTGGCGGGCCTGGCGGCGCTGGCCGCGGGCGAGCCGGCGGCGAACCTGCTCGAAGGCTTTGCCGGTGAGCCGCGGCGAGCGGTGTTCGTCTTCCCGGGTCAGGGTTCGCAGTGGGTCGGGATGGCGTCCGAGCTGTTGGCCGACTCTCCGGTGTTCGCGGAGTGTGAGCGGGCTCTGGCTCCGTTGGTGGATTGGTCGTTGCGGGAGGCGTTGACCGACCCGGAGCTGCTGGAGCGGGTCGACGTAGTGCAGCCCGTCTTGTGGGCGGTCATGGTCTCCCTGGCCGCGGTGTGGGAGTCGCATGGCGTGATCCCGGCGGCGGTGATTGGTCATTCGCAGGGTGAGATCGCGGCGGCGGTGGTCGCGGGTGGTCTGTCCATTGTGGATGGGGCGCGGGTGGTGGTGCTGCGGTCGAAGGCGTTGCGGGCGATTGCTGGTCGCGGTGGGATGGTGTCGGTTGCGGCGCCGGTGGAGCGGGTGCGTGAGCTGATCGATGACCGGATCTCGATCGCGGCGGTCAACGGTCCGTCGGCGACGGTGGTGGCCGGTCCGGTTGAGGCGCTGGAGGAGTTCATGGCCTCCTGCGGCGAGGAGATTCGGGTGCGCCGGATCCCGGTGGATTATGCGTCGCATACGCCGCAGGTTGAGGAGTTGCGTGAGCAGATTTTGGCTGATCTTGACGGTCTGATGCCGGTGTCTGGGCGGGTGCCGTTCATATCTGCGGTGACGGGTGATGTGCTGGATATGTCGCTTTTGGATGGGACGTATTGGTACACGAATCTTCGGCAGCCGGTGCGGTTTGACGATGCTGTGAACACTGCGCGTGGCCTCGGGCTGGACGGGTTTGTTGAGTGCAGTGCGCATCCGGTTCTCGCGCTCGGGGTGGGGACGTTGCGGCGCGACGATGGCGGGTTGCGGCGGCTTGTGACCTCGCTGGGCGAGGCTTGGGCGCAGGGGATCGGGGTTGACTTCGGGCCGCTGGTGGACGGTGGACGGCGGGTGGAGCTGCCGACGTATGCCTTCCAGCATGAGCGGTTCTGGCTGGGCGCGGAGCCGGGGGCGGCCGACGTCGCCGCGGCCGGGTTGCAGGCGGCGGGGCATCCGCTGCTGGGCGCGGCGGTTCGGCTGGCGCAGGCGGATGCGTATCTGTTGACGGGGCGGGTTTCGCTGGGTGTGCAGCCGTGGTTGGCCGATCATGCGGTGGGCGGGACGGTGTTGTTGCCGGGTGCGGCGTTTGTGGAGTTGGCGTTGCGGGCGGGGCGTGAGTGTGGGTGCCCGGTTGTGGAGGAGTTGACGATTCAGGCGCCGTTGGTGCTGGGTGGGGATGTTGCGGTACGGGTGCAGGTTTGGGTTTCTGAGCCGGATGTGGGTGGGCGTCGTGCGGTGACCGTCCACTCGCGACCGGACGACGGCACCGAGTGGACCGCGCACGCGAGCGGCACCCTCGCCGCCGAGGCGTCCGGCGGCGCCCGCGAGGATCTCGCCGCGTGGCCGCCGGCCGGGGCGCAACCGTTGGCGCTGGACGGCTTCTATCCCGCCCTGGCCGCCGCCGGGTACGGCTACGGCCCGACGTTCCAGGGGCTGCGGGCCGCCTGGCGGGACGGCGACGAGCTCTACGCCGAGGTCGCGCTGCCCGGGGACGCGGAGGAGTTCGGCCTGCACCCGGCGCTGCTCGACGCGGCCGTGCACGTCGTCGGGCTGGCGGACCTGGACCGGCTGCAGGAGCAGGCCCGGCTGCCGTTCGAGTGGCGCGGGGTCGAGCTGGCCGCGACCGGCGCCATGGCGCTGCGGGTGCGGATCTCGCCCGGCGGCGCGGACACGTACGCGGTCACGGCCGCCGACGCCACCGGCCGGTTCGTGGCCAGGGTGGGCGGCCTCGTGCTGCGGCCGGTGTCGCTGGCGAAGCTGCGGCCCGCGAGCCCGCTCTACGAGCTGGCCTGGTCCGCACCGCCCGAGCCCGCGGCGGACCGGGTGAGCGACGTGACCATCGTCGAGGTCGGGGACCCCGGCGCGGACGTGCCGGCGGCCGCGCACCGCGTCCTGACCGAGGCCCTGGGCCTGGTGCGGCAGTGGCTGGGGGAGGAGCGTCCGGCCTCGGCCCGGCTCGCGCTGGTCACCCGCTCGGCGGTGGCGGTCGGCGACGAGGACGCGCCCGGGCTCGCCGCGTCGACGGTCTGGGGCCTGGTGAAGTCGGCCCAGGCGGAGCAGCCGGGCCGGCTCGTGCTGCTCGACGCCGACGACAGCGCGACCCCGGAGACGATCCGGCGGGCGGTCACCTCCGGCGAGCCGCAGATGGCGATCCGGCAGGGGCAGGTCCTCGTCCCGCGGCTGGCGCCGGCCCGCGGCCTGATCCCGCCGGCCGAGGGGCCGTGGCGGCTGGACACGCGCGGCGGTGGCACCCTCGAGGACCTCGCGCTCGTCCCGGCGCCGGAGTCGCAGGCGCCGCTGGAGCCGGGGCAGGTGCGGGTGGCGGTACGGGCCGCCGGGCTGAACTTCCGCGACGTGCTGGTCGGCCTCGGCATGGTGCCGGGCCAGATCGGCATGGGCAGCGAGGCGGCCGGCGTCGTGACCGAGGCGGCGGCGGACGTCACCGCGCTGTGCGTCGGCGACCGGGTGACCGGCCTGGTCTTCAACGCCTTCGCGCCGACCGTCGTGGTCGACCACCGCACGCTGGTGCGGGTCCCGGACGACTGGTCGTTCGAGCGGGCCGCGTCCGTGCCCATCTGTTACCTGACCGCCTGGTACGGGCTGGCCGATCTCGGCGGTCTTCGGGCGGGTGAGCGGGTGTTGATTCACGCGGGTGCGGGTGGTGTGGGTATGGCGGCGATCCAGTTGGCTCGTCGTTGGGGTGCGGAGGTCTTTGCCACGGCGAGTCCGGTCAAGTGGGACACGCTGCGTGGGCTTGGCCTGGACGACGACCACATCGCCTCCTCCCGGGACTTGGACTTCGCGTCGAAGTTTCCGGCGATGGACGTGGTCCTCAACTCGCTTGCGGGTGAGTTCGTTGACGCGTCGTTCGGTCTGTTGGCCGAGGGTGGGCGGTTCCTGGAGATGGGCAAGACCGACATCCGGGCCACCGGCACTCCGGCTGGGTATCGGGCCTTCGACCTGCTGGAGGCCGGGCCCGAGCGGATCGGGGCGATGCTTGCCGACATCGTGGCGCTGTTCGAGCCCTCGCTGCCGGTGTCAACGTTCGACATTCGGCGGGCGGGGGAGGCGTTCCGGTACATGCGGCAGGCGCGGCATGTCGGGAAGATCGTGTTGCGGATGCCCGAGCCGGTCTGGCCTACCGATGGAACGGTTCTGGTGACGGGTGGGACGGGGACGCTCGGTGCGTTGGTTGCCCGGCATCTCGTGCGCGTGCACGGGGTGCGGGATCTGTTGCTGGTGAGCCGTTCGGGTATGGATGCGCCCGGTGCTGAGGAGCTTGCCGCTGAGTTGGGGGCTCGGGTCGTCGCGTGCGATCTGGCCGATCGGGCGGCCGTCGAGCGGCTGCTGGTGTCGGAGTCGGTCCGGGCGGTGGTGCACACGGCCGGGGTGGTCGACGACGGGGTGGTGGAGTCGTTGACCCCGGAGCGGTTGGACGCGGTGTTGCGGCCGAAGGTGGACGCGGCGTGGAACCTGCACGAGTTGACCGGTGATCTGACCGCGTTTGTGTTGTTCTCGTCGGCGGCCGGGGTGTTCGGTAGTCCGGGGCAGGGCAACTATGCGGCGGCGAACACCTTCCTGGATGCGCTCGCGGCGCATCGGCGGGCGCTCGGCCTGCCGGCGCATTCGCTGGCGTGGGGGCAGTGGGCGCGTGCCAGCGGGCTCACCGGGCGACTCGACGAACGCGACCTGGCCCGGCTTTCCCGCAGCGGCATCGTGCCGCTCGCCGACGACGAGGCCCTCGCGCTCCTCGACGCCGCGACCGGCAGCGATCGGGCCGCCCTCGCCCCGGTCAGGATCGACCTTGCCGCGCTGCGCGAGCAGGCGGCCCACGGCGCGCTGCCGGCCACCCTGACCGCGTTGGCCGGTCCGCCCGGGCGGCGACCGGCCGCGGCCCGCAACGACGCGCCCGGCCCCGACGGGGCCCTCGCCGCCCGGCTCGCCGGCGTGCCCGAGGCCGACCGACCCGGCGTGGTCGTCGACCTGGTCCGCGCGCAGGTCGCCACGGTGCTCGGCCACGCCGGGCCGGAAACGGTCCAGCCCAACCGCGGCTTCGTCGACCTCGGCTTCGACTCGCTCACCGCGGTCGAGCTGCGCAACCGGCTCACCGCCGCGACCGGATTCCGGCTCCCGGCCACGCTGGTCTTCGACTACCCGGACTCGACCTCCCTCGCCGGCTTCCTGCTGGCCCAGCTCGGCGACGCGGCGCCCGCCCCGGCGACCGACCCGGTGCTCGGCGAGCTCGAGCGGCTGGAACGGGTGCTGGCCGCACACGCGCCCGGGCGCGACGGGCGGCTCGCGATCGCCAACCGGCTCAAGGCGCTGCTGTGGTCCGTCGAGGCCGCCGACGCCGAGCCCGCGCAGGACGCCACCGAGCTCACCGACGCCACCGACGACGAGATGTTCGACCTCATCGAGAAGGAACTCGGGCTGAAGTGACTACGCCGAATGAGGAGAAGCTGCGGGAGTACCTCAAACTCGTCACCGCCGACCTGCGCACCACCCGCGAACGGCTCGGCGCGGTGGAGGCCCGCGCCCGGGAACCGATCGCGATCGTCGGCCTGGCCTGCCGGTACCCCGGCGGCGTGACCTCCCCCGACGAGCTGTGGGAGCTGCTGGCCGCCGGCCGGGACGCCATCGGCCCGTTCCCGGCCGACCGCGGCTGGGACCTCGACGGGCTCTACGACCCCGACCCGGACCGGCCCGGCCGCTCCTACGTGCGCGAGGGCGGCTTCGTCGACGGCCTGGCCGACTTCGACGCCGACTTCTTCGGCATCTCGCCCCGCGAGGCGCTCGCCATGGACCCGCAGCAGCGGCTGGCGCTGCAGGCGTCGTGGGAGGCGTTCGAGCGGGCCGGGATCGACCCGCAATCCCTGCGCGGCAGCCGCACCGGCGTGTTCGTCGGCGCCACCCAGCCCGACTACCTCGACGGCGGGCGGGCCCCGCAGGAGGTCGAGGGGTACGTCCTGACCGGCAACGTCGCCAGCGTCACCTCGGGCCGGGTCGCCTACACCCTCGGCCTGGAGGGCCCGGCGCTGACCGTCGACACCGCCTGCTCCTCCTCCCTCGTGGCGCTGCACCTGGCCGTGCGGGCGCTGCGCAACGAAGAGTGCGACCTGGCCCTGGCCGGCGGGGTCACCGCGATGCCGACGCCGTGGCTGTTCGTCGAGTTCAGCCGGCAGCGCGGGCTGGCGCCGGACGGGCGCTGCAAGTCCTTCGCCGAGGGCGCCGACGGCACCGCCTGGGCCGAGGGCATCGGGATGCTGGTCGTCGAGCGGCTCGCCGACGCCCGGCGCCACGGCCACCACGTGCTCGCCGTGGTGCGCGGCTCGGCCGTGAACTCCGACGGCGCCAGCAGCGGCCTCACCACCCCGAACGGCCCGTCGCAGCAGCGGGTCATCCGGGCCGCGCTCGCCGACGCCGGGCTCTCCGGCCGGGAGGTCGACGCCGTCGAGGCGCACGGCACCGGCACCGCCCTCGGGGACCCCATCGAGGCCCAGGCGGTCATCGCGACGTACGGGCAGGACCGCCCTTCCCCCTTGTGGCTCGGCTCCGTCAAGTCGAACCTGGGCCACACCGGCGCCGCGGCGGGCGTCGCCGGCGTCATCAAGATGGTGCTGGCGCTGCGCCACGGCGTCCTGCCCCGGTCGCTGCACATCGACGCCCCGACGCCCGACGTGGACTGGTCCGCCGGGGCCGTCGAGCTGCTGGCCGAATCCCGGCCGTGGCCCGCCGCCGACCGTCCGCGCCGGGCCGGTGTCTCCTCCTTCGGCATCTCCGGCACGAACGCCCACGTGATCCTGGAGCAGGCCCCGTCGTGGGACGCGCCGGCCCCCGCGCAGGCGCTGCCGGTCGTGCCGCTGCCGGTCTCGGCCCGTACGGAGCGCGCGTTGTCCGCGCAGGTCGACCGCCTCCAGGCGTCCCTCTCCGACGACGTGCCCCTGGCCGACGTGGCCTGGACTCTAGCCAGAGGCCGGGCGGAGCTGGAGCACCGCGCAGTCCTCCTTGACGGCACCGTGATCAAGGATGTCATCCGACCTGGTCGCCTGGGTTTCGTGTTCGGTGGCCAGGGCGCCCAGCGCCTTGGCATGGGTCGGGAGTTGATCGAGGCGTTCCCGGTCTTCGCGCAGGCGTGGTCGCAGGTGTGTGCGGAGTTGGATCCGTTGTTGCCGGAGGTGGTGTTCGGCGGCGATGAGGAGCGGTTGGCGAATACCTTCTACGCGCAGTGCGGCATTTTCGCGTTCGAGGTGGCGATGTTCCGGCTTCTCGAGTCGTGGGGCGTCCGGCCGGATGTGGTTGGCGGCCATTCGATCGGTGAGATCGCGGCGGCGCATGTGGCGGGGATTCTGTCGCTGCAGGATGCGTGTGCGTTGGTGTCGGCGCGTGGTCGGTTGATGGCTGCGTTGCCGCCGGGTGGGGTGATGGTTGCGGTTGCGGCGTCGGAGGAAACGGTGGCGCCGTTGCTGGACGGCGACGTGGGTCTCGCGGCGGTGAATGGTCCCGAGGCCGTGGTGCTGTCGGGGACTGCCGAGGCTGTCGATCGGGTTGTGGCGCAGTTGGAGGTGCGGTCGCGGAGGCTGCGGGTTTCGCATGCGTTTCATTCGGTGTTGATGGAGCCGATGCTGCCCGGGTTTGCCGAGGTGGTTTCCACGCTGACGTTTTCTCAGCCGCAGATTCCCGTGGTGTCGCAGGAGTGGACCTCACCCGAGTATTGGGTGCGGCATGTGCGGGAGACGGTGCGGTTTGCCGACAGTGTGGCGGCGATGGGGGCGGTCACGTTCCTGGAAGTGAGTCCTACGCCGGTGCTGACGCCCGTGGTTGAGGACTGCATTGCCGTGGTTCGTAAGGGGGTTGCGGAGCCGCTCGGGGTGGTCGAGGCGGCCGCGCGGCTTTGGGTGCGCGGGGTTGCCGTCGAGTGGCCCGTTGGCGAGGGGCGTCTGGTGGACCTGCCGACGTATCCGTTCCAGGGGGAGCGGTACTGGCTGGATCCCGCGCCGGCCCGCGCCCTCCCGCGGACGGCCGAGGCCGGGCACCGGATCGCCTGGGCACCGCTGGACCTCCCGCCGGACGCCGCGCCCGGCGCCTGGCTCGTGCTGCTCCCGGCCGGCGTGGACCATGGCCTGGACGTCACCGGCCCCGGCCTGCGCGCGCTGGTCGTCGACCCGGCCGGCCTCGACCGGGAGGCGCTGGCCGCCCGGCTGCGCGAGGACGGCCCCTTCGCCGGCGTACTGTCGCTGCTCACCCTCGACCCGTCGGCGGGACTGCGGGCGACCCTGGCCGCCGCCCGGGCCCTGGCCGAGGCGGGGCCGGCCGCGCCGCTGTGGTGCGTGACCCGGGGCGCCGTGCGCGTCGACGAGTCCGATGCGGCGCCCGACCCGGGATGAGCTCGAGCAACAGATGATGCAGCCGGCTCACCGCGTCGGTCCGGGCGCGCCCCAGCGTGTCGCGACGGTCGACGAGCAGCTTCAG
>NZ_JBFAZW010000200.1:0-10120 GCF_040682015.1 Dactylosporangium sp. NPDC051485 | reverse complement strand
AGCGCCCCCGCTGGCCTGCTGTGGGGCGGGACTGGCCGGCCGGCGGGGGGGCTCCCGACGCGGTGCCCCCGGGGGCCGGGCCCTGCCGGCGGCGCTGGCCGGCCACGCCCGGCTCGTGGTCAGCGGCGACACCGGCGTCGCGCACCTGGCCACCGCCTACGCCACCCCGTCCGTGGTGCTCTTCGGCCCCGCGTCGCCGCAGCGCCGGGGGCCGCCGCGCCGACGGCCGCAGCACGTGGCCCTCTGGCACGGCCAGGCCGCCGAGCCCGGCGACGCACCCGGCGACGAGCCGCACCCGGCGCTGCTGTCGGTCACGGTCGCCGAGGTGCTCGCCGCCGCCCATCGCGTCGCCGGGCGGAGGTCTTCGCCGCCCCCGACGGCACCCGCCCGGCCTGCCACCGGACCGGTTCCGGACGCCCGCTGATCTGCCTGCCGGCCGGCGGACCCGGACGTACCGCCCGGCCGTGGACGCGCCGGTGCTGCTCGTGGCTGGCAAGGTTGCCCTCGTGCCGGGCGCCGCTCACGTTGCGTGGCGGGACGGTCCCCGAGCGGTTCGTTATGGTGCTTTACGCCTGGTAGCGGTACGACACCAGGTGCCGGGGCTGAAGCGGCGCGCCGGTTCTGGCAAACTGCCCGAATGCAACGACCGGCGCCGCGCCTGACCGTCGGACCGCTCCCATCCTCCGTGTACTGGCGACGTCGCGCCATCGTGCTCGCCGTCGTCGTCGTGGCCGCCGTGCTCGTCTGGCTGGCCGTGCGGGGCGGCTCACCCTCCTCACCGACGTCGGCGAGCAGCCAGTCGGCGACGATGACCTCGTCGACGCCCGCCACGACGCGGGCCGCCCCCACGGAGGCGACCCCCACCCCGGGCGAGTTCACGTCCCCGTCGTTCACGCCGGACCAGACGGGACCGTCCGCGACACCGCGCAGCCCCGCCCCGGCCAACGTGGCACCCTGCACCGACGACCAGATCACGGTCACGGTCGCGGCCAGCCCGTCCCCGGGCCTGGTGGGCGGCACGTTCACGTTCAGCATCGCCATCGCCTCGAAGGCCACCGACTGGTGCTCACGCGACCTGGGCGCGGGCGCCCAGGAGATCCGCGTGCTGCGCGACGGCGAGCTGCTGTACTCCTCGGACGAATGCGGCGGCGGCAAGACCAGCGACGTCCGCTCCTTCGCCGCCGGGGACGCGGTGATGTACCGCCACGCCTGGAGCAGCTACCGCGCCACCCCGCACAACTGCGCCCCGGCCGCGAACCCGGCCCCGCCCGGCAAGTACCAGGTCGTCGCCCGCATCGGCACCAAGCTCAGCGCGCCCGTGGACTTCATCATCAACCGATGAGCGGCCGCGGGTAGCCCGGCGCCGGAGCCTACGCCTGCGGTGCCGGCACCTGCGGCTGCACCGGCCCGTCCGCGCCCGCCTGGGCCAGTCCGTCCACCTTGGACGCGAGCGCGGCGAGGTCGGTGGCGGTGGCGATGAGCTGGCCGAACGCCTCGGACCAGTTGCGGAACGGGAACTCCAGCGAGGAGCGGCCGCCGTTCTGGGCGACGTTGATCAGCTTGGCGTCGCGCAGGACGCGCAGCTGGGCGATCTGGTCGGTGTTCACCCGACGGCTGATCATGCCGTCGCACAGGTAGAAGATGTTGCCTTCGGCGTTGGTGGCCAGGAACAGCACGTGGTCATCCTCCGTTGCGGTGTCGGTCTTCAACGGGTTGTACGAGCCCGACCAGTCGACCATGTCGGTGCGGAAGCTGATGTGGATGTGACCCGTGTCGGTGGTGCCGGTCTGCGTGTGGCCGGGCTGCCAGGCGCAGTGCACGGCGTGGTTGTCGTCGACAGGGCCCCAGTTCATGTACTTGATCGGCGGGAACCGCCCGGCCGCCTTGTCCGAGTGCAGCTGGGCGCCGAGCCACTGCAGCGAGGGCAGCCCGCGCCCGGGCGGCGGGGGCATGATGTCGATCGCCATCACCACGCCGTACGGACTGGTGCCGGGCCAGCCGGTGGCGCTGAAGGGCGTGTGGTCCTCGGGCGGCTGGTGATCGAGGTGGGCATCGTTACCGAGTTCGTAGACGGTGTACCCCGCGGCGCGGAGGGTGTCGCGCAGCAGCAGGCCCGGCGTGCACAGCCGCCACTGTCCACCACGATTGAGCCAACTTCGGTGTTGCGGCGACGCCATTCCGCCTCCTACGCAAATGTACCGATTTGACCAAGCTCGATGTTCAGGAGTTCAACTTACCCGAGCCCCTCACGCCCGCGCCGGTGATCGGCCGGCGGCGAGCCGGACAGCCGGACCGTTCGGTCCGCAGGCCCGGCCGGAGCGACCGAACGACCGGCCAAGTCCGCCTCCGCCGCTGCCAGACTCCGGATGTATGACCGATCCCTACCCACAGAAGTTCGGCCATCCATCCACCTGGCCCACCCCGGTCGAGGCGCCCGCTGCGCCGTCGCTGATCCTGGTCCGGCCGCGGCGGCGCACCCACGCCGCCGTCTGGGTGAGCGTCGCGGCCGCCGCGGCCGTGACCCTGACCGGCGGCGCGCTGGTCGTCGCGGGCGCGGCCGGCAACGGCCCGGCCGCGGGCATCTTCAAGGACCCGGGCGTGGCCGCCTGCGAACAGATCCGCGACAACGCGGCCGCGGCCAGGTCCCGCCCGTCGAGCGCCCCGGCGTCCTCGTCGCAGGACGGCCTGAAGGCCTACCAGGCATTGCGCAAGCAGTTCGCCGACTCGCGGTACGGCGACCTGCGCACGGCCGGCACCGAGGTGCTCGACCTGCTGTTCCAGTTCTCCGGCGCCGACTCGGCCAAGGACGACAACGCCGGCCTGGCCTTGGTCGCGGCCGGCCAACTGGTGCAGCAATGGGCGACCCTGGCCGGCGCCTGCGGCAACCACGGCGTGACGATCCCGAAGCTCACGGAGCTGCGCTGAGCGACCGGCCGGCGGCTCGGCCTACGGGTACAGGCGCCGGCCGTCGTCGGACGTCATCGTGACGACCGGCCCGTCGAAGGCCACGGCACCGTCGGCGCCCACCCGGACGATCAGCGGGGTGGCGTCGGCGTCGGCGGGGTCCGGGGTGATGTCGACCGCCCGGCCCGGGTGGACGTCGATGTCCCGGCCGGTCGGCTCGGTGGTGAAGCAGTACGTGCCCTCGTACTCCGGGTCCACGCACAGGCGGACGGTGGCCCGGGCCGGCACCGCGGTGGTGGCCGGCCGGCCGCCGTGGATGGTCAGTTCCTCCATCGGCGAGACGTGGATCTCCAGCCGCGGGCCGGCGGATTCGATGGTCACCACCTGGCCGGGGCGCAGCTCGGCCGGGGCGGGGCCGGCCAGCCGGCAGGTGCGCCGGTACGACGGGTCGATGTGCAGTTCGAAGCCCACGGCAGGCTCTCCAGGCGGCGGGTCGGGCACAGGCTGTGGCGTCCGAGACTAAAGCATCCACGCCGGGGAAGAGCGCGGCCTGATGCGCCGCCGCGAGGCCAGCATCGACGACCTGCGCATCGCGGAGTCCGACCGCCGCATCTTCGGCCCCCGCCCCGACGGCGACCGTTCGGTGATTCCCTTGCACTGACGCCCACCCGTGCCACCATGATGGCGTGAGCTTCGAGGTCGCCGCGGACGCCTACGGACGCTTCATGGGCCGCTACTCCGAGCCGTTGGCGACGCAGTTCGCCGGGTTCGCCGAGGGCGGGCGGACGCTGGACGTCGGCTGCGGCACCGGCGCCCTGACGGCCGAGCTCGTCGCCCGGCTCGGGCACGAGCTCGTGGCCGCGGCCGACCCGTCCGCGGCGTTCGTCGCCGCGGCCCGGGCGCGGTTGCCGGAGGTCGACATCCGGCGGGCCGCGGCCGAGGACCTGCCGTTCGCCGGCGGCGAGTTCGACGCCGCGCTGGCGCAGCTGGTCGTGCACTTCATGGCCGACCCGGTGGCGGGGCTGCGGGAGATGGCCCGGGTCACCCGCCCCGGCGGCGTGGTCGCGGCCTGCGTGTGGGACCACGCCGGGGGCGGCGGGCCGCTGGCGGCGTTCTGGACGGCGGCCCGCCAGCTGGACCCGCAGGCCCGCGACGAGTCCGGCCTGGCCGGCGCCCGCCATGGGCACCTGGCCGAGCTGTTCGCCGCGGCCGGCCTGCGCGACGTCGAGGAGACTTCCCTGACGGTCCGGACCACCTTCGCCGGCTTCGACGACTGGTGGGAGCCGTTCACGCTCGGTGTCGGCCCGGCCGGGGACTACGTCAAGGGCCTGGACGCGGCCCGCCGCGACGCGCTGCGCGCCCGGTGCGCGACGCTGCTGCCGCGGCACGGCCCGATCGAGATCACCGCGTCGGCCTGGACCGCGTCCGGCCGGGTCGCCTGAGCGTCAGACCTCGCGGGTCGCCTCGCGCACCAGCATCGCGACCGGCAGCGTGCTGAGCAGGAGCACGCTCGCGGCGCACCAGGCGATGACGGTGCCGGCGTTGAAGAACGTCACCAGGCCGTCGTAGCCATCGACCAGGGCCCAGAGTCCGGCGGCGTAGAGGGCGGCCGCCGCGGCGAGCATGACCACCGCGGTCGCCAGCGGCCACAGCCAGGCGACCCGCCGGCGGGCCGGGCGCTGCGCGGACATGCCCGGACGATACCCCAGTCGTGAATATGGTGACGGATAGGGTGAATCACCAACCGGTGCGGACGCGGTTAGCATACCGAGGGTTCATCTCGGGGTTCATCTCGCAAGCACTCAACGAGGAGTCGCTGGTGGCGTCACAACGGGCGGGGTATCGGGCGGCGGTCCTGTTCGACCTCGACGGCACGTTGATCGACAGCGAGCCGGTCTGGGCGGCGGCCAACGGCAGCCTCCTGCGGTCGCGGTACGCCGAGATGACCGACGAGATCCTGCAGAACCTCAGCGGGCTCGATTCGACCCTGGCCATGCGGTACCTGCACGAGCGCTTCGCCTGGGTCGGCCGGGACCTCGCCAACGACGTGGCGTGGGTCGAGGAGCAGGTGCGCCAGCAGTACGCCCAGGGCGTGAACTGGCTGCCCGGCGCGAGGGACCTGCTCGCCGCGCTGCGCCGCGAGGGCCTGGCCGTCGGGCTGGTCACCTCGACGTACCGCACGCTCGTCGCCTATGTGCTGGCCGAGGCGGGCGCGGGCTGCTTCGACGTGGTGGTGTGCGGCGACGACGGGCTCGCCCCGAAGCCCGATCCGGCGCCCTATCTGGCCGCGATGCGCCACCTGGACCTGCCCCCGTCGGCCTGCGTCGCCGTCGAGGACTCGTCGCGCGGCGTGGCCAGCGCCGCGGCGGCCGGCTGCGCGGTGGTCCAGGTCCGCGGGCACCACGCCGCGCCCGGGGCCGACCGGCACTTCGACGCCCTGGCCGACATCGACGCGGTACAGCTGCGGGAGCTCATCGGCGCGTCCGTGCACTGAGGGCGGTACGACACCTCAGACCACGAACGCCGAAGGGCGCCCGCGCTCGGCGTGGTCCAGGCACAGCACCCCGCCCAGGTGGTCGATCTCGTGCAGCAGGTCGCGGGCGACGCGCCCCTCGTCGAAGACCGTCTCCCGCGGTTCGCCGATCAGGGTTCGGTACCGCACCACGATCCGCTTCGGCCGCCGCAGCAGACATCGGAAGTCGAAGAAGCTCAGGCAGCCCTCCGTCGCCTCCTCCCACGCCCCCGGGTCGGCGGGCGCGGCCTCGACCACGACGGGGTTGACGAGGACGATCTGCGGCGCGTTCGCCGGCCGGAACAGCGCCAGGGCGACGGGCTCGCCGATCTGCGGCGCGGCGAGCCCCATGGCGCCGGCGCTGAAGGTGTGCGCGCGCAGCACCGCGTCGGCGACGCCGGACAGCCGCTGCAGCACCCGGGCCGCCTCCCGCTCGTCGCCCGGGAACCGCAGCTCGCGGGCGGGCGTGGTGAGCCTCGGGTCGCCGAGTTGCAGGATGCCGAGCGCGGCCATCACCTCGCTGGGCCGCCGCCCGCCGTCAGGATGCATCGGCGAACCGCCATTCGAAGCGGTACCGGTCGTGCGCGCTCAGGTCCGTCGACGACCAGGACCACACGGCCCAGTCGTGCGGCGGGGCCGACTCGAAGCGCGGCGTGACCCGCTCGGCCGGGTGCAGGTCCGCCCGCCCGGCCGTGAGCTGCTGCACCCACACCCGCGTGTTGAGCCGCCGGGGAAAGCGCAGCTCCACCTCCAGCCGCCCGGTGTCGTACTTGAGGTGCCGCTGGTACCACGGCCCCCACAGCGGATCGGGCACGGTGTAGGTGTGCCCGATGACGGCCCGGTCCCCCGGGAGCAGCGGCAGCGGCTCGCGGTAGTCGATCGACCGGAACAGGATCCAGCCCTCGACCACGGTGTCGGTGATCAGCTGGTCGGCCCGGTGCATGAGCTCGGTCCCCCGCTCGCCCCGCTCCCCGGACTGCAGCCACAGCTCGAGGTCCTCAAGGCTGGAGGCGTGCCAGGCGTGGAAGTCCAGGTCCTCCCAGACGATGGGGTGGCGCCGGTGATGCTCCCGCGAGCGGGCGGCGTCGTTGGGGTACGCGTCGACGTGCACGCGGATCGGGAAGGCGTTGATCGCCTCCTCGCCGCGGTTCTCGATCTCGCGCATGACGGTGAGGTCGTAGCCCGTCTCGCGACGGGCCAGCAGCGTGCGCTCCCGCACCACCCGCATGCTGCGCGGCCCGGACGGGGCCGGCTCGGGGGCGCTACGGGCGGCGGGGGCCGCGTCGAGCCGGGTGCGCCGCTCCTCGTACTGCTGCCAGTCGCTCAGGATCTTGCCGCCCGCCCGCAGCACGATGTCGGCCCGGCGGGCGAAGCGGGCCGTCGGCTTCATGGAGCCGGCCTCGACCTTCGCCACCGTGGTCCGGTGGCACGGGATCTGCCGGGCCAGCGCATCCTGCGACAGCCCGGATCCCGCGCGGAACTCCCGGACGGACCTTCCGAAGGCGCGCTGCGCCGATTCGAGATCGCTCCCCTCGGTCTCCACCCACCCAGTGTGAATGATGGAGAGCGTGGTGTGAACGCATTGTGGCCTGGTGTCACCAACCGGTCGCGGCGTTGTCTCGATGCATGCAGAACTCACGAAACGATCGCCGCCGCACATTGGTGCACGCCGCTGTCCGGCTCGGGGTCGTCGCCGCCGCCATCACCGCCGGCGTCACGGCCGGGCTGTACACCGGCGCGCAGACGCCGATCACCATCGGCGTGCTCACCGCCATCGCGCTCAACGAGGTGCTCAAGTCGCCGGGCGACGGCCCGCGGCCATGAACCGCCGCGGGCCTACGGACGGATCTCCATCTCCGCCACGGCGTCGCCGTCGAACCGGTACACGTGCGTGACCACCTGATCGGCGATCACACCCCCGCCCATGTCCCGCACGACCTGACGCACGGCCACGGCGACCCGCCCGTCGGGTTCATGCTCGTACCCGACGGGCACCACGCTCGGATCGATCTCGGCCCACTGCCGCCGCCAGTACCCGGCGACCGCCTCCCGCCCCCGGACCGTGCCGCCCTCCCACCCGTTCGGCCACAGCACGTCGGGCGCGAGGGCGGCCAGCACCGCCGGGACGTCCCGCCGGTTGAAGGCCGCATAGAGGTCCGCCAGCCGCCGCTCCACATCGCTCATGCCCCCAGCCTCGACGCCGTCCGGCCGGGCGCCAAGAGGGCTTCGCCGCAAGCGCAACGAGGGCCGGTCGGTGCACCCACCGCGGGCCGGGACGCCGCTCCCGGCTCAGGACGGCTCGGGGAAGAGCACCTCGATGCCCTGTCGGCGTACCTGGTCCTGTCCGGCCTGCTGTCGGCCTTCGCCTTCTTCTGGATCCGCCGCCGTACCGCCTGATCCGCACCCGGTGCACACGGTGGCTGCGGGGAACGGCCCGGGTGCGGCATGATCGGGCGCGGGCGGACGGCGGGGAGGTCGCGGTGCAGCGCTACGTCGAGGTCAACGGGGTGCGCACGTGGTACGACGAGCGTGGCACGGGCGAGCCCGTGGTGCTGCTGCACGGCGCGATCGTCGACTCGCGCTGCTTCGAGGGCAACCTGGACGCGCTGGCCGGATCGTTCCGGCTGTACCTGCCGGAGCGGCGCGGGCACGGGCACACCGCGGACCCGGGCGGTCCGCTCAGTCCGCGGCTGATGGCCGCGGACACCGTCGAGTTCCTGCGGACGGTGCTGGGCGGGCCCGCGGCGCTGGTCGGCTACAGCGCGGGGGCGGTGGTGGCGCTGCTGACCGCGCTGGCCCGCCCGGACCTGGTGTCCCGGCTGGTGCTGATCAGCGGAGCGTTCCACCAGGACGGCGTGCTGCTGCCGCCCGCCTCGCCCGCGGACATCCCGCAGATCATCTACGACCAGCATGCGCAGGTGTCGCCGGAGGGGCCCGGGCACCTGGCCTCCGTCATCGAGCGGATCGCCGCCTCGGCCGAGGCGGGCGACCTGGCGCTGACCACGGCCGAGCTGCGGGCGGTGGACTGCCGGACGCTGGTGCTCACCGGCGACGACGACGCCGTCTCCCTGGAGCACACGCTGGAGCTCTACCGCGGGCTGCCCGACGCCGAACTCGCCGTGGTGCCGGGCGCCACGCACACGCTGCTGATCGAGAAGCCGCAGCTGTGCACCGGCCTGGTCGCGACGTTCCTCGCCGGGCCGCCGGCACCGACGCACATGCCGATCCGCCGGGCGTGAGGGCCCGGGTCAGGCGCGTCTGGGGACGACGAGGCCGGTCTCGTAGGCGAAGACGACCGCCTGGGTCCGGTCGCGCAGGCCGAGCTTGCCGAGCACCCGGCTGACGTGGGTCTTGACGGTCTGATCGCTGACGACGAGCCGCTCGGCGATCTCGGGGTTGGACAGGCCCTCGGCGATGAGCCGCAGCACGTCGGCCTCCCGGGCGGTGAGCGCGTCGAGCGGCGCCGGGTGTTGCGGCGGCCGTGGGCGCAGCCGCGCGAACTCGCCGATCAGCCTGCGGGTCACGCTCGGCGCGAGCAGCGCGTCGCCGGCTGCGACGACCCGTACCGCGTCGAAAAGCCGCTCGGCGGTGAGGTCCTTGAGCAGGAAGCCGCTGGCTCCGGCGGCGAGCGCATCGTAGACGTGCTCGTCCAGGTCGAACGTGGTGAGGATGAGGATCCGGGGCCCGTCCTCGGCGGCGAGGCGCCGGGTGGCCTCGATGCCGTGCATCACCGGCATGCGGACGTCCATGAGGACGACGTCCGGGCGCTGCTCCCGGCAGACCCGGACCGCCTCGGCGCCATCGCCCGCGCTGCCGACGACGGTGATGTCGGGCTGGGTGTTCAGCAGCGCGGCGAAGCCGGCCCGGACCACCTCCTGGTCGTCGGCGACCACGACCCTGATCATGCTGCTCACATCTCCTCCGCGGTGGCCATCGACGACTGCAGTTGCCCGGGCAGGGGCAGGATCGCGTCGACCAGGAATCCCCCGCCGGGGGCCGGCCCGGTCCACAGTTTGCCGTGCAGGGTGCCCACCCGTTCGCGCATGCCGAGCAGCCCGTGCCCGGCGCCCGGGGACCGGCCGGTTGACGGCCCGGGGCCGTTGTCCCGGACGCGCAGCCGCAGGGCGCGGCCGGTGTAGGCCAGCTCGACGTCGACGGCGGCGCCGGGGGCATGCCGGCGGACGTTGGTGAGCGCCTCCTGGACGATCCGGTACGCGGTGAGCTGCACGCCCGGATCGAGCGGCACCACCGGGCCGCGCACGAGCAGCCGCGCCCCGGCCCCGGACACGCGGCGCGCCTCGTCGAGCAGCCCGGCCAGTTCGCGCAGGCCGGGCTGCGGCGCGCCGTCCGCGGCGGCCCGGCCGGGCTCGCCGGGGTCCTCACGCAGGACGCCGAGCAGCCGGCGCATCTCGGTCAGCGCCGCCCGGGCCGTGTCCCCGATCGCGAGCAGGCGCCGGACGCCGTCCGGCGGCATGCCCGGCGTGGCCAGCCGGGCGGTCTCCGCCTGCACCGCGATCATCGAGATGTGGTGCGCCACCACGTCGTGCAGTTCCCGGGCGATGCGGGCGCGTTCGCCCTGGGCCGCATACGCCAGCAGCGTCTGCGCCATCGCCCCCCCCCACGCGGCGCGGGCCGCGGCCACCACGCGGGTGCGCAGCCCGAGGCCGGCACCCCACGCGGCGACCGCGGCGCCGGCGACGGCGC
>NZ_JBFAZW010000199.1:0-10477 GCF_040682015.1 Dactylosporangium sp. NPDC051485 | reverse complement strand
CCTGCCTAACGCCATCCCAGCAAACTACCCGAAATAGATCCAAAACGATGGCCGCCACGCCAGTGGCGGCCATCGTTTAACACCAGTCACCTAGGCCGCGGGAGCGAAGCCCAGCCGCGGAGCAAGCCCCGCTGCGAGCGCAAAGCCCAGCCGCCGAACCCGCAACCGGCCGAACCGAGCTAAGTCGAGGGATACAACCGGACGCGAACCTGGCGCAGCAGGCCGAGCGGGTCGAGGTACACCCCCTTCTCGGTCTTCAGACCCCAGTGCAGGCACGCGCCCCCCGGGCACCCGGGGTGGCCCGGTCTCAGCCACCCCAGCGGCGTCCCGGGCGACACCGCCTGCCCCGCCACCACCGTGGCCGTCACCGGCTCGTAGGTGGTGCGCACCCCGCCCGCGTGCTCGACGCTCACCACCGGCCGCCCGCCGACCATCCCGGCGAAGATCACCGTGCCGGCCCCGGCGCTGCGCACGAGCTGACCGGGCACCCCGGCCAGGTCGACGCCGCGGTGGCCGGAGGAGTACCGGTCCGACGGCGGCTCGAACGGCCGGGTCACGGTCACCGGCCCGTCCAGCGGGGCCTCGTAACGGCTCTCAGGCGCCTCCTGAGCGGCCGCCGGCGGCGGAGGCGTGGGCGGGTCAGCCGGCGCCGGGGGCGAGGCGAAGGCGGCGCCGAACGCGGCCACGGCGGCGCTGGCGGCGGCAAGGGCGGAGGCGGCGAGCTTGAGCAAACGGCGAGCGAGGGTCTTCAACATGCCGGGGAGCGTGACCCAAACCGGCGAACCCGGCAAACGCGATCATGGCTATTCTGTGGATAACTGGGTGCTTGTGGATAACCCGCGAAGAGCCGCGATTTGTGCTATAAGCACCGGACACAACGGGAGGGAACCGACATGAACGCATTGAAGGCGGCCTTGGTCATCATCGGCCTGATCGTGGTCGGGATGGTCGCCTGGGGGCTGGTCAAGCTGGTTTTCGGGCTCATTGGGTACCTGCTCGTCGGGGCGCTTGTCGTGGGCGGCGCCTGGTACCTGTACACCCGCCTCGGCCGGCCGACGCGGACCCGGCGCTGACCGGAAATTTCTCGGCCGGGCCCGCGATCATGCTCGGCCGGGTCAGCCGCCGAAGCCGTTGTCGGGCAGCGAGATGTCGGGCTTCTCGAGCTCCTCGACGTTGACGTCCTTGAACGTCATCACCCGGACGTTCTTCACGAACCGGGCGGGCCGGTACATGTCCCAGACCCAGGCGTCGTGCATCTCGACCTCGAAGTAGACCTCGCCGTCCGAGTTGCGCACGTGCAGATCGACCTGGTTGGCCAGGTAGAAGCGGCGCTCGGTCTCCACCACGTAGGAGAACTGGCGGACGATGTCCCGGTACTCCCGGTAGAGCTGCAGCTCCATCTCGGTTTCGTACTTCTCGAGATCTTCGGCGCTCATCGCGGTCCGCCTTCCATAGCCACATTGTCGCCCACTTGCGCCGGAACCCGTGCGGCCTCGCCGGGCGCCACGCCGACGTTACCGCGCCTTTGGCTCGGCCGCCCCACCGCCGCGACGTTCGCGTACGAGAAACGGTGCTCGGGGCAAGGGCCGTGCGCCACGAGGGCCGCGCCGTGGTCCGGAGTCGCATAGCCTTTGTGCTCGTCGAAGCCGTACTCGGGGTACGACTCGTGCAGTCGCTCCATGATCCGATCCCGGGTGACCTTCGCCACCACGCTGGCCGCTGCGACGCACGCGGCGACCTGATCGCCCTTCCACACGGCCAGGCCGGGGATGCCGAGGCCGTCGACCTTGAAGCCGTCGGTCAGCGCATACTCCGGCCGCACCGACAGGCCCGCGAGGGCGCGGCGCATGCCGGCGAGGTTGCACACGTGCAGGCCGCGGCGGTCGATGTCGCCGGGCGGGATGACCACCGCGTTCCACGCCTCCGCGCGGCGCACCACCTGCTCGTAGATGCGCTCCCGCGCGGCCGCGCTCAGCAGCTTGGAGTCGTTGAGTTCGTCGATCTCGCCGCGGCGCCCGGGCGGCAGGATGACGGCGGCCACCACGAGGGGCCCCGCACAGGCCCCGCGGCCCGCCTCGTCGGCGCCGGCGACCCGGCTGAAGCCCCGCCGCTGCAGGGCCCGCTCCAGGGCCCACAGGCCTGCTGCGCGGTGCACGACGGTGCGCGGGGGCGCGAGCATGCTCAGCCCACCTCCCGCAGCAGGGCGGCGAGGTCGGCCGGGTAGAACCGCTCCCCCGTCGCGTCCAGGTCGCCGACGGACCACCAGCGGGCCTCGTCGACGGACCGCGCCTCGTAGTCGACGAGGCGGGACAGGTCGACCGCGAACGCCTCCGCGCGCACCACGAAGAACGACTGCTCCTGGCTGTACCACCGGCCGTCGAACGGGAACTCGACGCGGTCGGTGCGCACGGGGCCCGCGAGGTCGCCCGGGGTGATGCGCAGCCCGGTCTCCTCGTAGACCTCGCGCACGGCCGCGGCGGCGAGCGTCTCGCCCGGCTCCAGGCCGCCCCCGACGGTGAACCAGTAGCGGTGCTCGGGGCGGGCCGGGTCGCATCCGCGCAGCAGCAGCACGCGCCCGGACGGGTCGAGCAGCAGTATTCGGGCCGCCCTGCGGTCTATCCCTGCCGCCGCCTCCGTCATACGACGAGCCTACGGCGTCCTCACCTCGTCGCGGGATCCGGCACCTTCTCGAAGGTGTCCGGCACGCTGAGCCACTTCGCGCGCGAGAAGGGCCAGAAGACCACGAAGGCGCGGCCGATGACGTTGTCCTCGTCGATCGTGGCCTGGTTCGAGTCCTTCGTGCGAATGAAGTTGTACCGCGAGTCGCCGGACCGCGACCGGTGGTCACCCATCACCCACAGGCGACCCTTGGGCACCGTGACGTCGAACTGCTCCTCGCTCGGCAGGTCCTGCAGCCCGTCCGGGTTGGCATAGATGTACGTCTCGTCCAGCGGCGTGCCGTTGACCGTGATCCGCTGCTTGTCGTCGCAGCACACCACGTGGTCGCCGCCGACCGCGATGACCCGCTTGATGAAGTCCTCTTCGGACGGGTCGTTGCGCCACGATTCCGGCGCCTTGAAGACGATGACCTCGCCGCGGTGGGGGGAGCGGAAGTCGTACACCAGCTTGTTGACGAGGACCCGGTCGTGGATCAGCAGCGTGTTCTCCATCGACTCCGACGGGATGTAGAAGGTCTGGAGTACGAAGGCCCGCACCACGACGGCGACGATGATCGCCACGCCCAGCAAAACCGGCAATTCACGCCAGAAGGTGTTGGGCTTCTTGGTCTGCTCGTCAATCACGTCCTGAAGGGTACGTGTTCGTCACCAACGGCGACGTCTCAACCGCTCCTGACGCGCCGAACGGGCCGAAAGCGTCAGGGAGACCGCTATCGGGACAAGCACGATGTCCGGGACCAACGGGGCGTTCGGAGTGGGATGGACGATCGGCCCCGGGGGCCCCAGAGCCGCCGGTTTCGGGACGTTCTGGAACGTATCGGGCACCGGTAGCCAGCCCCAGCGACTGCTCGGCCACAGGATCACGAAGGCGCGCCCGATCACGTTGCTGATCGGCACCTGACCCTGGCAGCGCGAATCCTGGGAGACGCCGCGGTGGTCACCCATCACCCACATCTGGCCCGGCTGGACCTTGATCGGGCCGAAACGGCGCGCGGTGCACTGCTTCGGGTTGGGCGCGGCGTCCAGCGGCGAGTCCTCGTAGAGGTACGAGGACTCATCGAGCGGATAGCCGTTGACCGTGACCCGGCCGTCGACGTCACAGCAGGCCACGGTGTCGCCCGGCAGGCCGATGACCCGCTTGATGAAGTCCTTCTCGCCGGGTTGGGAGAAGCCCACAAGATCCCCGACGGTACGGCCGAGCTCCGCGAAGAACCCGGCGTCCTTGTCGACCTGGTTCTCCGGCGCCCACGCGTCGGGCCCGGTGAAGACCACGACCTCGCCGCGCTCGGGCTCCCGCACGTCGTAGAGGACCTTGTTGACCAGCACCCGGTCGCCGACGAGGAGGGTCTCCTCCATCGAGCCCGACGGGATGAAGAACGCCTGCACCAGGAAGGTGCGGATGAGCACGGCCAGGCAGAAGGCGACGACCAGCAGCAGCGGCAGCTCCTGCCACAACGGCATGTTCTTGCGCTTGCGGCGGACCTTGCTGCGCCACGACGACACCGAATCGTCGTCGTTGCCGCGCGCGCGGGCGCGGGCGCCGGAGCCCGACCCGAGGGAGCGCTCGCCCCGGTCATAGCTGCGTTCGTACCGCTCACCGCGGTCCCGGCGGTCACCGTACCCGGGCCGGTCGTTGCCGCCCTCGTCGTCGAACGCGCGGTCGCGCACCAGCGGCGGCTCGTCCTCCCAGCGGCCACGGCGCGAGCCGTAGGGGTCGTCCCAGGCCCGGCTGGGCCGGTTCCAGTCGCCCCGGTCGTCGCGCCCCTCGCGGCCGCGGCGGTCGGGATCCTGGCGCTCGACGCCACGGCGCCCGGGCACGACGTCGCGCCCCGGGGTGACGTCCTGATGGCCGCGGGAGTTGTCGCGGTCACGCGACCACCCGCCGTCGTACGTGCGCTGCACCTCGGCATTGTCCGGGCGGCCGGTCGCGGCCCAGTAGTCGTGCCCCGGGTAGCTGACGCCGCCGAAGGGATGCTGCTGCCCACGCTCGTCGCCCGCCGGGCCGACGGGGCGGTTGCGTGGGTGTACGTCGTCGGCGCGATCGTCGTAACCATCGCGGCCGTAGGGGTCGCTTGCCATCGGCGTCAGCCTAGATGGACTGGACCACTTTGGGGAGCCCGGCTCCACTTGACCGAATAACCCGATCCCGGACGCGACACAGGGAGGAAACGCATCGCGCGCTCCTCCCTGTCGACGCTCTCGAGGACCGTACGGTCAGCTGCTGACCTTGGTCTCGCGCTTCTCCTTGATCTTGGCCTTCTTGCCACGGAGATCGCGCAGGTAGTAGAGCTTGGCGCGGCGCACGTCACCGCGGGTCACGACCTCGATCCGGTCGACGGCCGGGCTGTTGACCGGGTAGGTGCGCTCGACGCCGACGCCGAAGCTCACCTTACGAACCGAGAAGGTCTCCCGCAGGCCGGCGCCCTGGCGACGGATCACGACGCCCTGGAAGACCTGGACCCGGGACCGGTTGCCCTCAACGACCCGGGCGTGCACCTTGATGGTGTCGCCAGCACGGAAGCCCGGGATATCGGTCCGCTGCGACTGTGCGTCCAGCGCGTCCAGCGTGTTCATCGCGACTGTTCCTCGTCACTCAAGGCACGCCCGACTTCCGCGGCGCGCGAGGGTCTGCTGATCATGGGTGCCCGGCGGAACCGCCCGCGGCAACCTCACTACTTTGCCACATCGACGCGCCGAACCTGAAATCAGGCCCCTTAATCGGTACCACGGGACCGTTCCTCCAGCGCCGCGATGAGGTCCGGGCGGCGCTCGGCGGTGCGCTCCAGGGCCTGCTCGCGCCGCCACCGGGCGATCCGGCCGTGGTCGCCCGAGCGCAGGATCTCGGGCACGTCGAGGCCGCGCCAGCTGGGCGGCTTGGTGTACATGGGCGCCTCGAGGAGCCCGTCGGCGTGCGACTCGTCCACGAGCGAGTCCGCGTTGCCCAGCACGCCCGGGAGCAGCCGCGTGACCGCCTCCAGGACCACGAGGACCGCGACCTCGCCGCCGAAGAGCACGTAGTCGCCCAGGGAGACCTCGCTCACCCGCATCCGCGCGGCGGCGTGGTCGAACACCCGCTGGTCGATGCCCTCGTACCGGCCACAGGCGAACAGCAGGTGCTCGTCGGCCGCCAGGGCACGCGCGGTCGCCTGGGTGAACGGGGCACCGGCCGGGCTGGGCACGATCAGGTGCGTGTCCGGGCCGGCCAGCTCGTCCAGGGCGAGGCCCCACGGTTCCGGGCGCATGACCATGCCGGGGCCGCCGCCGTACGGCGTGTCGTCGACGGTCCGGTGCACGTCGAACGTCCACTTGCGCAGGTCGTGCACGCCCAGTTGCAGCGTGCCGTTCGCGCGGGCCTTGCCGATGAGCGAGAGCTCCAGCGGCGCGAGGTACTCGGGAAAGATGGTGACGACGTCGACCCTCATGCGGGCCTTCCTGGAGCCTTTGCCGGCCGGGCGAGCCTTCCGGCGGGCCTCAAGGGTCGAACAGGCCTTCCGGCGGGCCTCATAGGTCGAACAGGCCTTCCGGCGGGGTGATGACGATGCGGCGCCCGGGCACGTCGACCTCGGGCACGATCTCACGCACGAACGGCACGAGGCCGATGCGCCCGTCGGTCAGGCGGACCACCAGCAGGTCGTGCGCGGGCGCGTGGTCGATGCGCAGCAGCTCGCCCACCCGTTCCCCCGCGGCGTCGACCACGTCGAGCCCGACCAGCTCGTGGTCGTTGAACTCGTCGGGGTCATCGCTGGCCGGGATGGTGGCGCTGTCGACGCACAGGAGTACGCCGCGCATGTCCTCGGCGAGGTTGCGGTCGTAGATGCCCTCGAAGACCACCAGGAGGCGGCCCTGGTGTGGGCGTACCGATTCAACGGTGAGCGTGGGTGGAGGACGCCATGCGCCCGCGGGGACGGTCTGCAGATGCCGCACCGCCGTCGAGTCGGTCACGAGGACCGACCCGACGGCGAAACGCTCTGCCGGCGCGTCCGTGCGCACGTCCACGACGACTTCGCCGCGGACCCCGTGCGCGCGGAAGATCTGGCCGACGACAAGCAGCATGCTGTCAGTACGCGTCGACGATCTCGACGCGCACGCCGCGGCCGCCGATCGACGTGATGACCTGCCGCAGCGCCTTGGCCGTGCGGCCACCGCGCCCGATCACCGTGCCGAGGTCGTCCGGGTTGACCCGGATCTCCAGCCGCTGACCGCGGCGGGAGTCGACCATACGCACGCGGACGTCGTCGGGATTGTCGACGATGCCCTTGACCAGGTGCTCAAGCGCCGGGCGTAGCACGTCAGGCCTCCGCGCCGGCGCCGGCACCGGACTGCTCCTCCGCCTCGGCGGCCGGAGCCTCGGCCTTCTTCTTCGGTTCGGCGGCCTTCTTGGCCTTCGGCGCGTCGGCCAGACCGGCGGCGGCCTGCGCCTCGGCCTCGTACGTCGCGCGACGGTCGGGCGCCGCCGCAGCCACCTTCAGCGGCTCGGCCGGGGCGGGCAGGCCCTTGAACTTCTGCCAGTCGCCGGTCTTGGAGAGGATGGCCTGCACGGCCTCGCTCGGCTGCGCGCCGACGGAGAGCCAGTGCTGGACGCGGTCGGAGTTGACCTCGATACGCGAGGGCTCCTCCTTCGGGTGGTACAGCCCGACGAACTCGATCGCCCGGCCATCGCGCTTGGTGCGCGAGTCGGCGATGACGATGCGGTACTGCGGGTTGCGGATCTTGCCCATCCGCAGGAGCCGGATCTTGACGGCCACTGGTTGCTCGCTCCTGGATCTGTTGGAAGCCGAGCGACCGCCCGGACACCGTGGGGATGGTGCCGTCGGCTGCTCTAGTGGACTGGCGCGACGCCGGGTTAGAGGGCTCGGACGCACACCGGATACCAGCCAACCATTGTGCCAGACCCGCTACCGTGCGCAAAAACGACCCCTGAACCTCCCCGAATTCCGCCTCAGCGCGCCGGCGGCCTGTCCCATCCGGGCGTGAGGCCCGGAACGTCCCAGCCGGCGGGCGGCGTGAAGTCCGTCCACGTGCCGTCAAACGGGAACGCGCCCGCCTCGATCTCCTTGACGACGCGCAGGCCCTCCTCGCGCACCGCCGCCTCGTCCGCGACCCAGTAGTGCTCCGGGATGGCCAGCCGCTCGAGGAACTCCTCCTCGTCCTTCCACTGCCAGCTGCGATCGGGCGCGACGAGGATGTCGAGGTCCTCGTCGGTCACGTCGATCCCGGCCGCGCCGCCCGGGTCGCGCCAGCGCACCGCCGGCCGTTCGAGGTTGACGTACCACCCGGTGAACTCGCCGTCGTCGTTGCGGAACCACCACACGGAGTGCGCGAGGTCGCCCGGCCGGTGCAGCTTGAGCACCCCGGGCCCGTTCCAGGCGCCGTGCCGCAGCCCGGTGCCGAGCGTGACGTACTCCGCGAACGGCATCGACCGCATCCCGCGGCCGTCGCCGGACACCTCGTTGACCACGTGCGTGCCGCGGGCGATCCAGACCAGCAGCCCGCGCTCGTCATCGGAGACGACGCGGGCCGGCCGCACCCACCCGATCCGCCCGCGGCGCACGTTGCGGTGCATGACCACTTCCCCGGGCGTGAAGACGACGCTCAACCGCGCTCCCTAGCTCCGTCCCGGCCCTGAGGCAGCGGGAGACGACCACTCGAACCTGCAACCGGCATGCCACGGGCGTCCGGGCATGCGGCACTCTCACGCGCGGTCGGGTCGGCATCCCTCGTCAGCGCACACGGGGGCGGTCCCAGCCCTCGGTAACCGGCTCCGGGACGGCCCAGTCGCCGGGCGGCCGGAAGTCGGTCCAGGTGCCGTCGAAGGGCCAGGTGCCCGCCTCGATGGCCGGCAGGACCGCGCGCCCTTGCGCCCAGACCGCCTCCGGGTCGCTCACCCAGTAGGCGTCGGGGAACGCCAGGCGCTCCTCGAGCTCGTCCTCGTCCTTCCAGTCCCAGCTCCGGTCGGGCCAGACCCAGATGTCCAGGTCCTGATCGGTGAGGTCGACCCCGGCCACCCCGCCGTCGTCCCACGCGACCCCGGACTCCTCCAGGTTCACGTACCACGCCCGGAAGCCACCGGCCGGGTCGAAGAGCCACCACACGGAGTACGCCGCCCCGCGCGGATGAAACTTCAGCGTGCTCGGCCCGCGGTACACGTCATGAATGATCTTCTTCGGCGTCGCGATCCACTCCCCGAAGGGCATGTCGCGCGGCCCCTGACCGTCCTCGGTCACCTGCCGGATGAGTGGGCTGCCGGTCGCCAGCCACAGCCGGGTGCCCTGGTCGTCATCGGCCACGACCCGGGTGAGCGGCGCCCAGACCAACGTGTCGTGAGTGAAATGCCGGTGCAGGACCGGTCTTCCGGGACGCAGCGGCACGCCTGTGATTGTATCGGCCCGCACCACTCCCCCACTGCCCCGCGCCGACAGGTCGCGCGCACGGGCGCGGGCGCGGCGATGCATCCCGCGAGCCGGACCGGACGAGGGCGAGCCGCACGCGCGGGCGAAGGGTCAGCGGATGACGCGGCCGCGCAGGACGATGCGGCGCGGCCGCAGGAGCGTGGTGAGGTCCTTGCGGGGGTCCTCGGCGTACACGACCAGGTCCGCCAGGCCGCCCTCGACCAGGCCCGGGAAGCCGAGCCACTCGCGAGCGCCCCACGAGCCGGCGCGCAGGACCACCTCCGGGGACAGGCCGGCCTCGCGGTGGAGCAGGAGCATCTCCTCGGCGGCCAGGCCGTGGTTGATGCCACCGCCGGCGTCGCTGCCCACGTAGATGGGGACGCCGGCCTCGTGGGCGGCGCGGACCACCGACGGGAAGCGGTCGCGGAGGGCGAGCATGTGGCGGGCGTACGCCGGGAACTTCTCCTCGGCCTGCGCCGCGATGCCGCCGAACGTCGCAACGTTAATCATCGTGGGGACGAGGGCGGTGCCGCGGCGCGACATCTCCTCGATGTCGGCCTCGGACAGGCCGGTGCCGTGCTCCACGGAGTCCACGCCCGCGCGGACCAGGGCGGCGACCGATTCCTCGGCGAAGACGTGGACGGCCACCCGGGCGCCGGTGGCGTGCGCGGACGCGACCGCGCCGGCCATCGCGGCGACATCCCAGGCGGGGGCCAGGTCGCCCACGCCGCGGTCGATCCAGTCGCCGACGAGCTTGACCCAGCCGTTGCCGAGGCCGGCCTGGCGGGTCACCTCGCCTGGCAGGTCGGCCTCGCCGACCTCGACGCCGATGTCGCGCAGGTACCGCTTCGGGGGCGCCACGTGCCGCCCCGCCCGCGCCAGCCGGGGCACGTCAGGGTCGTCGTCCAGCGACGGGTACGGGATCGGCGAGCCCGCGTCGCGGATCGCCAGCACGCCGGCCTCCCGGTCGACGATCGCCAGCGACCGTGCGCCGTCGACGTCGGCCGAGGGGCGGCCGCCCGACTGGATCCCGAGGTGGCAGTGGGCGTCGACCAGGCCCGGCAGGATGAAGCCCTCGTCGGCGACCGTGATCGCGCCCGACACCGGGCTGAAGGTCACCCGGTCGCCGACCAGCCACAGGTCGCGGCGCTCGCCGGAGGGCAGCAGGGTGCCCCGCACGTGCAGCGCCGGGCCGAACCCGGGGCCCTCCGGCCGGCCTTGGCCCGACCGCGCGGACGCGGCTCTCGGCGCACCCGCGCCCGCGGACGACACTCCGGAGCCCGAACCCGCCGGCAAGGCGTCCGAGTCCGAGCGCACGGCGTCCGGACTCGCGCTCGCAGCGCCCGCCGACGAAGCACCCAAGCGCACCGCGCCCGAAGCATCCGAGACCGAGCGCGCGGCGCCCGGACC
>NZ_JBFAZW010000198.1:0-10573 GCF_040682015.1 Dactylosporangium sp. NPDC051485 | reverse complement strand
GACGCGGCGCAGTCCCTGGCCCGCCGGGTCGCCGGCCTGTCCGCCGCCGACCGCGAGCACGCGCTGCTCGACCTGGTCCGCGGGCACGTCGCCGCGGTGCTCGGCCACGCCTCCGCCGGCGCCGTCGACACCGCGCGGGCGTTCACCGAGATCGGCTTCGACTCGCTCACCGCGGTCGAGCTGCGCAACCGGCTCACGGTCGCGACCGGGCTGCGGCTGCCGCCGACGCTGGTGTTCACGTACCCGACGCCGGCCGACCTGGCCCGGCACCTCGGCGCCGAGATCGCCCCGGCCGCCGAGGCCGAGCCGCCGGCCGCCGAGGAACTGCGCCGCCTCGACGCGGCGCTGGCCGCCCTGCCCGCCGCCGGCGACGTCCGCGACGGCGTGCTCAAGCAGCTACAGGCACTGGTCCGCAAGTGGGACCGCGCCGAGGAACCGCCGGCCGTCGACTGGATGTCGGCCGAGTCGGTCACCGACGACGACATGTTCGAGCTCCTGGACCGGGAGCTCGGCCCGGCCGGGAACGCGTGAGGGGAGCGCCCGTGATGCCCGACGAACCGCGCCGCAAGGCGATCGCCGCGGACTACTTCCGGCGGCTCAACGACGGCGACGCCGACGCCGTCGTCGAGCTGTTCGCCCCCGAGGGCCGCATCGAGCACCCGCTGGGCAGGCCGGCCCGCCGCGGCCGCGACGCCCAGCGCGACTACGCCGCCGCGCAGATCCGCGACCAGGTCCGCATCGAGACGGGCCTCATGGTCGCCGCCCAGGACGACCGGCAGGTCGTCGTGCCGCACACCGTGAGCCGCGGCGGCGGCCCGGACCGCCCCGCGATCGGGATCCTGCGCATCGGCCCGACCGGGCTCATCGAGCAGCTCCGCATCCTGGAAGGGACAGACCGTTGAGCACGACCGGAAACCTCGAGAAGGCCGACTTCGAGCGCGAGCGCAAGACGCTGCTCGTCTCGCTGCACGCCAAGGCGCTGGACTGCGCCGCGGCCAAGCCGGTGCTCGGCGACCGCTCGGCGGCCGCCGCGGCGCAGCGGCTGGACTACGACTACGCGCAGCTGCGGGTGCGCACCGACGACGCGATCGCCATGGTGATCCGGGCCAAGCAGCTCGACGACTGGACGGCCCAGTTCCTCGCCGCCCATCCCTCCGCCACGGTACTGCACCTGGGCTGCGGCCTGGACCGCCGCTGCGACAGGGTCGAACGCCCCGGCGGCTCGGCATGGTTCGACGTGGACTTTCCCGACGTCGTCGAGCTGGCGGGGCGCCTCTACCCGGCGGCGCGGGGGCAGCGGTACATCGGCGCCGACGTCACCGACGAGGGTTGGCTCGACGAGATCCCGGCCGGCGGCCCGGTCATCGTCGTGGCCGAGGGCCTGACGATGCTGCTCACCGAGGCCGAGATGCGCACGCTGGTCGAGCGCGTCACCAAACGGTTCGGCCATGGCGAGTTCGTCTTCGACGTCTACAACACCATCGCCATCCGCTCCATGAACCGGCACCAGACCATTCAGGCCACCGGCGCCGAACTGCGCTGGGGCGTCGACGACATCAACGACGTCACCGCCTGGGCGCCCGGGCTGACGCTCGAGCAGGAGTGGTTCATCGTCGGCTCGCCGTACATCGGCCGGATGCCCTTCACCTCGATCCTCATCTCCCGGCTCATGCACCTGTCCCCGAAGCTGCGCCGGTTCAGCCGGCTCGTGTGCATCGGCTTCTGACCCCGTTCGGCTTCGGCAAGAGAGGAAGCGCCGACCATGGCGACGAGTAACGAGGACAAGCTGCGGGAGTACCTGCGCCGGGCGATGTCCGACCTGACCCAGACCCGCCAGCGGCTGCGCGAGGTGGAGGCGGCCGGCCACGAGCCGATCGCCATCGTCGGCATGGCCTGCCGTTACCCCGGCGGGGTCAGCACCCCGGAGGAGCTCTGGGCGCTCGTCGCCGGCGGCGTCGACGCCGTCTCCGGCTTCCCCACGAACCGCGGCTGGGACCCGGACCTGTACGACCCCGACCCGGACGCCCTCGGGCACAGCTACGTCCGCGAGGGTGGCTTCCTGCACGACGCCGCCGACTTCGACGCCGCCTTCTTCGGCATCTCGCCCCGCGAGGCCCTGGCGATGGACCCGCAGCAGCGGCTCGTGCTGGAGACGGCGTGGGAGGCCTTCGAGCGGGCCGGCCTGGACCCGTCCGCCCAGCGCGGCAGCCGCACCGGCGTCTTCGTCGGCGCCGTGGCCACCGACTACTTCTCCCGCCTCGACGAGTTGCCCGAGGGCATGGAGGGGTACCTCGGCACCGGCAACATGACCAGCGTCGCCTCCGGCCGGGTCGCCTACGCCCTGGGCCTCTCGGGCCCGGCGGTCACCGTCGACACCGCCTGCTCCTCGTCGCTCGTCGCCCTGCACCTGGCCGTCCAGGCGCTGCGCACCGGCGAGTGCGCGATGGCCCTGGCCGGCGGCGCCTCGGTCATGCCGACCCCGGCCGCGTTCGTCGAGTTCAGCCGCCAGCGGGCGCTCGCGCCGGACGGGCGCTGCAAGTCCTTCTCCGAGGCGGCGGACGGCACCTCCTGGTCGGAGGGCGTCGGCATGCTCCTGCTGGAGCGGCTCGGCGACGCCCAGCGCCTCGGCCACCCGGTGCTGGCCGTCGTGCGCGGCTCGGCCACCAACCAGGACGGCGCCAGCAACGGGCTCACCGCGCCCAGCGAGCCGGCCCAGGAGGGGGTCATCCTGGCCGCGCTGGACAACGCGCGGCTGGGCCCGGCCGACGTCGACCTGGTCGAGGCCCACGGCACCGGCACCCGCCTGGGCGACCCGATCGAGGCCCAGGCCCTCCTCGCCACCTACGGCCGCGACCGGCCCGCCGGCCGCCCGCTGTGGCTCGGCTCCATCAAGTCCAACCTCGGCCACGCCGGCCCGGCGGCCGGGGTCGCCGGCGTCATCAAGGTGGTCCAGAGCCTGCGGGCCGCCACCATGCCGCCGACGCTGCACGCGGGCGTGCCGACGTCCAATGTGGACTGGTCGGCCGGCGCGGTCGAGCTGCTGACCGAGGGCCGGGCCTGGGAGGCGGCCGACCGGCCCCGCCGCGCGGGCGTCTCGGCCTTCGGCGCGAGCGGCACCAATGCCCACGTGATCCTGGAGGAGGCGCCGGCCGCGCCGGACACCCCCGGGCAGGACAACGGTCCGGTGCCGCTGGTCGTCTCGGCCCGTTCGTCCGCCGCGCTGCGGGCGGCCGCGGCCCGGCTCGAGCGGCGGCTGGCCGGCGACCCGGAGCTGAGCCCGCTCGACGTGGCGGCCTCGCTGGCGACCGGCCGGGCGGCGCTGGAGCACCGGGCGGTCGTGGTGGCCGCGGACCGCGCCGAGGCGCTGGCGGGCCTGGTGGCGCTGGCCGCGGGCGAGCCGGCGGCGAACGTCCTGGAGGGCTTTGCCGGTGAGCCGCGGCGAGCGGTGTTCGTCTTCCCGGGCCAGGGTTCGCAGTGGGTCGGGATGGCGTCCGAGCTGTTGGCCGACTCCCCGGTGTTCGCCGAGTGCGAGCGGGCCCTGGCCCCGTTGGTGGACTGGTCGCTGCGGGAGGCGTTGACCGACCCGGAGTTGTTGGAGCGGGTCGACGTGGTCCAGCCCGTCTTGTGGGCGGTCATGGTCTCCCTCGCCGCGGTCTGGGAGTCGCACGGTGTGGTCCCGGCGGCCGTGATTGGTCATTCGCAGGGTGAGATCGCGGCGGCGGTGGTTGCCGGTGGTCTGTCCATTGTGGATGGGGCGCGGGTGGTGGTGTTGCGGTCGAAGGCGCTGCGGGCTATTGCCGGCAAGGGCGGGATGGTCTCGGTTGCGGTGCCGGTGGACCGGGTGCGTGAGCTGATCGACGACCGGATCTCGATCGCGGCGGTCAACGGTCCGTCGGCGACGGTGGTGGCCGGCTCCGTTGAGGCGTTGGACGAGTTCATGGCCTCCTGCGGCGATGACGTCCGGGTGCGGCGGATCCCTGTGGATTATGCGTCGCATACGCCGCAGGTGGAGGAGTTGCGTGCGCAGATTCTGGCTGACCTAGCGGATATCAGGCCAGCGGCGGGTCGAACTCCGTTCATATCTGCGGTGACCGGCGAGGTGCTGGATATGTCCCAGTTGGATGGGACATATTGGTACACGAATCTTCGGCAGCCGGTGCGGTTTGACGATGCCGTGAACACCGCGCGTGGCCTCGGGCTCGATGGGTTCATCGAGTGCAGTGCCCACCCGGTCCTCGCGCTCGGCGTGGGGACGCTCCGTCGGGATGACGGCGGGTTGCGGCGGCTGGTCGCCTCGCTGGGTGAGGCGTGGGCGCAGGGGATCGGGGTTGACTTCGGGGCGCTGCTCGAGGGTGGGCGGCGGGTGGACCTGCCGACGTACCCGTTCCAGCGCCGCCGCTACTGGCTGGAGGCCCCCGAGCCGAAGGCGGCGGCGGCCCCCGCGGCCGACGACGAGGAAGAGGCCCGCTTCTGGGCCGCCGTCGAGCAGGCCGACGTCGACCTGCTCGCCCAGGCGCTCGGCGGCCGCGGCGAGGCGGACCTTCTGGAACCGGCCCTGCCGATGCTCGCCGACTGGCGCCGCCGCTCCCGCGACCGCGCCGTCCTCGACGCGCTGCGCTACCGCATCGTCTGGGCCGCCGTGGAGACCAGCCCGCCGGTCATGTCCGGCACCTGGCTGCTGCTGGAGCCCGTCGGCGGGGTGGCCGCGGAGGCCGTCGACGCCTGCGAGCGGGCCCTCGTTGCGCACGGTGCGACAGTGGTACGGCACACCGTCGACCCCGCCACCGCCGACCCCGACTCGATCGCGCTGCCGCTGCAGGACGCCTACTACGACCATTACGACCTGATGGGCGTGCTGTCCCTGCTCGCCCTCGACGAGCGCCCGCTCGCCGCCCACCCGGAGGTCCCCGCCGGCTACGCCGCGACCGTCGCCGTGCTGCAAGCGGCGGTGCGCGCGGCCGACACCACCGGCGTCGAGGTCCCGCTGTGGTGCGCGACCCGGGGCGCCGTCTCCGTCGGGCGCACCGACAAGCTGCAGCGGCCCGGGCAGGCCCTCGCCTGGGGCCTCGGCCGGGTCGCCGCGATGGAGCACCCGCGCCTGTGGGGCGGCCTGGTCGACCTGCCCGAGCGGCTCGACGACGCGGCCGGTCAGAAGCTCGCCGCGGTACTGGCCGGGGTCGACGGCGAGGACCAGGTGGCCGTGCGCAACTGGGACGTGCTGGTCCGCCGGCTGGTCCGCGACCAGCTCGGCGACACCCCGCCCGCCCGCGAGTGGCGCCCCCGCGGCACCGTGCTCATCACCGGCGGCACCGGCGGCCTCGGCGGGCAGGTCGCCCGCTGGGCGGCCCGCTGCGGCGCCGAGCACCTGCTCCTGCTGAGCCGGCAGGGCGGCGACGCCCCCGGCGCCGCGGAGCTGGCCGCCGACCTGGCCGGGAGCGGCGCCGCGGTCACCATGGCCGCCTGCGACGTCGGCGACCGCGAGGCGCTGGCCGCCGTGCTCGCGCGGATCCCGGCGGACCAGCCGCTGCGGGCGGTCGTGCACACCGCGGCCCAGCTCGACGACGGCATGATCGAGTCGCTCACCCCCGAGCGGATCGCCACCGCGCTGCGGGCCAAGGCGGCCGGGGCGGTCAACCTCGACGAGCTCACCCGCGGGGCCGACCTCGACGCGTTCGTGCTGTTCTCCTCCTCCGGCGCCACATTCGGCACGGCCGGACTGGCCAACTACGCGCCGGGCAACACCTTCCTCGACGCGTTCGCCGAGTTCCGCCGGGCCCAGGGCCGCCCCGCCACCTCGGTGGCCTGGGGCACCTGGGGCGGGGCCGGCATGGCCTCCGGCGGCGCCGCCGAGCGGGCCCGGCTGCAGGGCGTCTACGAGCTGCCGCCCGCGGTCGCCACCGCCGCCCTGCAGCAGGTGCTCGAGCAGGACGAGACCACCGTCGTGCTCATCGACATCCGCTGGGAGACCTTCGGCCTCGGCGCCGCGGCCGGGCGGCGCACCCACCTGTTCGACCTGCTGCCCGACGCCAAGCGCGGCCTGGAGCCCCGGCGGGCCGAGCCGGGCGCGGCCGGGGCGGGCGCCGCGCCGGAGGAGCCCTCCGCGCTGGCCCAGCGGCTGGCCGGGCTGGCGGCCGGCGAGCGCGACCGGGTGCTGCTCGACCTGGTGTGCGGGCACGCCGCCGCAGTGCTGTCCCACGGCGCGGCCGACGGCGGGATGCTCGACCTCGTCCAGCCCAACCGGGCGTTCCGCGACCTCGGCCTGGACTCCCTCGGCGGCGTCGAGCTGCGCAACCGGCTCGGCGCGGCCACCGGCCTGGCGCTGCAGCCGTCGCTGGCGTTCGACTACCCGACCCCGGTGATCCTCGCGCAGTACCTGCGCGAGCAGCTGCTCGGCGACGAGTCCCCGGTCGCCTCGGTGCTGGACCGGATCAACCAGCTCGCGGCCGACCTCGACGCCGTCGAGGGGGCCGACGCCGGCACCCGCGCGGCGGTCGCCGCCCGGCTGCGCACGCTGCTGGGCCGGTGGGGCGGCGGCGCGGCGGACGACGGCGGGGAAGAGGACCTGGCGGAGGCCACCGACAGCGAACTGTTCGAGCTGCTCGACGACGAGCTCGAGACGCCCTGAACCGAACGCCGAACGCACGACTGAGGGAGCGCAACGGCAATGGAAGCTGAGGACAGGCTCCGCGACTACCTCCGGCGGGCCACCACCGACCTGCGCCGGGCCCGCCGGCGGATCCAGGAGCTGGAGCAGCCGGGCCCGGTCGCGATCGTCGGCATGGCCTGCCGGTTCCCCGGCGGCGTCGCCTCGCCGGAGGATCTGTGGGAGCTGGTCCGCTCCGGCACGGACGCGATCTCGGCGTTCCCGGCCGACCGCGGCTGGGACCTCGACGCGCTCTACGATCCCGACCCGGACCGGCCCGGTGCCTCCTACACGCTGGAGGGCGGCTTCCTCGCCGACGCGAGCCGCTTCGACGCCGGCTTCTTCGGCATCTCCCCGCGCGAGGCCCTGGCCATGGACCCGCAGCAGCGGCTGGTGCTGGAGACCGCGTGGGAGGCGATCGAGCGGGCCGGCATCGACCCGCACTCGCTGCGCGGCAGCCGGACCGGCGTCTTCGTCGGCGGCGCCTCCCTCGGCTACGCCGAAGGGCTCGACGACGTGCCGGACGGCGTCGACGGGTACCTCGGCACCGGCAGCGCCACCAGCGTCACCAGCGGCCGGGTCGCCTACACGCTCGGCCTGGAGGGGCCCGCGGTCACGGTCGACACCGCGTGCTCCTCCTCGCTGGTCGCCCTGCACGTGGCGATCCAGTCGCTGCGCTCCGGCGACTCGACCCTCGCCCTGGTCGGCGGCGTCACCATCATGCCCACCCCGGGCATGTTCATCGAGTTCAGCCGCCAGCGGGGGCTGGCCCGCGACGGCCGGTGCAAGCCCTTCGCGGCCGCCGCCGACGGCACCGGCTTCGCCGAGGGCATCGGCATGCTCCTGGTCGAGAACCTCGCCGACGCCCAGCGACACGGCCACCGCGTCCTGGCGGTGGTCCGCGGCTCGGCCATCAACCAGGACGGCGCCAGCAACGGCCTCACCGCCCCCAACGGCCCGTCCCAGCAGCGCGTGATCCGGGCCGCCCTGACCGTGGCCGGCCTGGCGGAGTCCGACGTGGACGCGGTCGAGGCCCACGGCACCGGTACCACCCTGGGCGACCCGATCGAGGCCCAGGCGCTCCTGGCCACGTACGGGCGGTCCCGCCCCGCCGACCGTCCGCTGTGGCTCGGCTCGGTCAAGTCGAACATCGGCCACACCCAGGCCGCCGCCGGCGTCGCCGGCATCATCAAGATGGTCATGGCGCTGCGCCACGGCGTCCTGCCCCGGTCCCTGCACATCGACGCCCCGACGCCCAACGTCGACTGGTCCGCGGGCGCGGTGCGGCTGCTGACCGAGTCCCGCCCCTGGGCGGATCTGGACCGTCCGCGCCGGGCGGGCATCTCGTCGTTCGGCATCTCCGGCACGAACGCCCACGTGATCCTGGAGCAGGCCCAGCCGTCGGACGCGCCCAGCGCGGAGCCGCTGCTGCCCGTCCTGCCGCTGCTGATCTCGGCCCGCACGGAGCGCGCGCTGGCCGCGCAGGTCGAGCGCCTCAAGGACTCACTCTCCGACGAGGTGCCGCTGGCCGACGTGGCCTGGACCCTCGCGAGGGGCCGGGCGGCGCTGGAGCATCGAGCGGTTCTTCTTGGCGACGAAAAGGTCAAGGATGTAGTCCGGCCCGGCCGTCTGGGTTTCGTGTTCGGTGGCCAGGGCGCCCAGCGGCTCGGCATGGGCCGTGACCTGATCGAGGCGTTCCCGGTCTTTGCCGAGGCGTGGTCGCAGGTGTGTGCGGAGCTGGATCCGTCGCTGCCGGGCGTTGTGTTCGGTACGGATGAGGGCCGTCTGGCGAACACCTTCTACGCGCAGTGCGGCATTTTCGCCTTCGAGGTGGCCATGTTCCGGCTCCTCGAATCGTGGGGCATCCGCCCGGATGTGGTCGGCGGGCACTCCATCGGTGAGATCGCGGCCGCGCACGTGGTGGGGATCCTGTCGCTGCAAGACGCCTGCGCTTTGGTGTCGGCGCGTGGCCGGTTGATGGCTGCGTTGCCGCCCGGTGGAGTGATGGTTGCGGTTGCGGCGTCGGAGGACGTGGTGGCGCCGTTGCTGGACGGCGACGTGGATCTCGCGGCGGTGAATGGTCCCGAGGCTGTGGTGCTGTCCGGGACCGCCGAAGCCGTCGACCGGGTTGTGGCGCAGTTGGAGGTGCGGACGCGGAGGCTGCGGGTTTCGCATGCGTTTCATTCGGTGTTGATGGAGCCGATGCTGCCCGAGTTCGCCGAGGTGGTTTCCACGCTGACGTTCTCCCAGCCGCAGATTCCGGTGGTATCGCAGGAGTGGACCTCACCCGAGTATTGGGTGCGGCATGTGCGGGAGACGGTGCGGTTCGCCGACAGCGTGGCGGCGATGGGGGCGGTCACGTTCCTGGAAGTGAGTCCTACGCCGGTGCTCACGCCCGTCGTGGATGAGTGCATTCCCGTGGTTCGCAAGCACGCCGGCGAGGTGCTCGGGGTGGTCGAGGCTGCCGCGCGGGTGTGGGCGCGCGGGGTTGCGGTCGAGTGGCCGCTTGCCGAGGGGCGGGCGGTGGACCTGCCCACGTACGCGTTCCAGCGGGAGCGGTTCTGGCTGGCCTCCCGGGGCACGGCCCCGTCGGGGAGCGACCACCCGCTGCTCGGGCCGATGGTCGGGCTGGCCGGGTCGGACGAGTCGGTGTTCTCCGCGCGGCTCTCGGTCGGGGCGACCGGCTGGCTGGCCGACCACGCGGTGCTCGGGTCGGTGCTCTTCCCCGGGACCGGGTTCGTGGAGCTGGCGCTGCGGGCCGGGGCCGAGGCGGGCGTGGGCCGGCTGGCCGAGCTGACCCTCGAGGCGCCGCTGGTGCTGCCGGAGCGGGGCGCGGTACAGGTGCAGGTTCGTCTCGGCGCCCCCGATGACGCCGGGCGACGGGAACTGGCGGTGTACTCCCAGTCGGCCGACTCCCCGTGGACGCGCCACGCCACCGGCCTGCTCGGGCCGGACGAGCCCGTGCCGCCCGCGGAAGACCTCGCCGCCTGGCCGCCGACCGGCGTTGTCGCTGTCTCCGTCGAGGGCTTCTACGCGGGGGCCTCCGAGTTCGCCTACGGCTACGGCCCGGCGTTCCAGGGCCTGCGGGCGGTGTGGCGCCGCGACGACGCCGTCTACGCCGAGGTGGCGCTGCCCGACGACCTGCACGCCGACGCCGCCCGCTACGGCCTGCACCCGGCCCTGCTCGACGCCGCCCTGCACGCCATGGGGTTCGGCGACTTCTTCCCGGCCAACGGCGACGTGCGGCTGCCCTTCGCCTGGACCGGTGTCTGCCTGCATGCCGTCGGCGCGCCCCGGCTGCGGGTGCGGGTCACCCCGGCCGGGGAGGGCGCGGTGCGCATCGAGGCGGCCGACGCCGACGGCTGGCCCGTCGCCGTGATCGAGTCGCTGGTCCTGCGCCCGGTCTCGGCCCAGGCGCTGCGCTCGGCCCAGGCCGCCGACGACCTGTACGCGATCGAGTGGACGCCCCTGCCGCTGCGGGACGCCGAGGCACCGGGACCCGAGATCCTGCTGCTCGGCGGCGCCCCGGCCGACGGCGTGCCGGCGGCGGTGCGCGCGAACCTGGAGCGGGCCCTGGCCGAGCTGCAGGACTGGCTGGCCGACGGGGACAACGCCGACGCGCGCCTGGCGGTGGTGACCCGCAACGCGGTCGGCGCCGACCTGGCGATGGCGCCGGTGTGGGGCCTGGTGCGCTCCGCCCAGGCCGAGCACCCGGACCGCCTGCTGCTGGTCGACCTGGACGACGCCGCCGACCCGGACGCCCTCGGCCCGGTCCTGGCCGCCGCGGTGGCGGCGGGGGAGTCCCAGCTGCTGCTGCGCGACGGCGCCGTGCTCGTCCCGCGCCTGGTCCGGGCCGAGCTCGGCAGCGCGCCGGCCGAGGGGCCGTGGGGCCGGGGGACCCGGGGCGGGGGCCCCCCCGACCGGGGGGCG